>JAHENP010000054.1 GCA_018609965.1 Haloferacaceae archaeon | reverse complement strand
GCAGACGAGCCGGCGTTCGAGCCGCCACACACCCCGCGTGACGGCGAGATCGTCTCGAACCCGGCGACGGACACCGACGACGCCGGGTTCGAGGCCGCACTCGGGGCGGCGTTCGACCGGGCGCGTGCGGTGCTGGCCGACGACGGCGTGCTCGTGTTCACCTACCGTCACGGCGGCCCCACAGAGTGGGCCGGGCTCGTCGACGGGCTCGTCGACGCCGGTCTCACGCCG
Organism: Haloferacaceae archaeon; assembly: GCA_018609965.1. GTDB lineage: Archaea > Halobacteriota > Halobacteria > Halobacteriales > Haloferacaceae > JAHENP01. The sequence goes on along the minus strand of JAHENP010000054.1, from coordinate 3,921 downwards.
ACGGCGACGTACCCGGTGTCGTCGAACGCCGCCTTCGGTGCCGACGACGCAGAGTTCACCGTCGTCGTGGTCGCACGCCCGACACCGGAGTCGGAGTCGGAGCCGATCAGTTGGACGACGCTCAGACGCCGGCTCCATGCCACCGCCAGTGACGCACGCGCGGCGGCGACGGCCGGGCAGACGCTCTCTGAGGGTGACTTGGCGGTCGTCGCGCTGGGACGGTGTCTGCGAGTGTACGCGCCACACCACGGCGCAGTCCACCGCGACGGGTCGGTGCTCGACACGGAGACGGTGATGACGGAGTTGTTCGACACACTCGACGGCGACGTGTCGGTGACAGACATCTATCTGACGCTCCTGGCGACGGACGACCCGACCGCGGCGGACGTGCGACGGCTGTGCCGCGGGACCGTGGTCGACCCGTCCGAACTCGAGGCGTGTGAACTGGTCGATCTGTCCGACGAGACCGTGTTGGCAGACTGGGACACGCCCGCCCGTCGCGACTACGTCACCTCGTTGCCGGCCGCAGACCGGACCCCGCTCGACACCGTCCACTTCGCCCGCGTGAGACACGACGATCCCGACCACCAGACGCCGGCAGCGACCGGGGACGTGCTCGACGTGGCCGCAGAACTCGTCGCAGTCACCGGTGACGAAGGGTACGAACGGCCGTTCCGTCGGTGAGTCGGACCGCTCAGAACACCTCGATGCGGGCGACATCGACCTCCACGCCGGTGTCGTCCCCCTCGGGGTCGGTGAGCAGGTAGAGTTCGAGCAGGCCCAACACCCCGTTTTCCCCCGGTTCGTGGCCGGCCGGCGGGTCGATGTCGGTCCGGTAGACGGGGACACAGGTCGTCCGGTGTTGTGGGTAGCGCGGCTCGCCGGTCGTCTCGTCGACCTGGTTCAACACCGCTCTGATCTTCCGACCGAGCCGGTCACCGTCTTTGATCAGCTCGTCGGAGTCGGGGAGTGAGCCGTCGAACTCGAACTCGAACGTCAGCCGTCTCACCAGCCCGTCGACAGACTCACCAAAGACGCTGTCCGTGTCGCGTATCTCGGAGAGGTCCGGGTCGTCAAGCGGGACAGTCCACGTTGTCGCCGCGAACAACGGCTCCAGTGTCGGAAACTCCGCACACAGAACGCGTCGGAGGTACTCCCGAAGCGCCGTCTCGTACGCCACACACGAGAACGACTCGTCGGTATCGGGTGAGACGATCTCGACGCCGCCGGACGTGTCGCGGAACTCGTAGCGTTCGGGACGGTACCCCGGCGTGAGCAGCGCCGTGTGGTCGACGCCGGTCAGGTGGGCGTACGCGAACAGTCGCGACCGTGCGCTGCCGTCGTCCAGTGGGTTCTTGTCAGCCGCGTAGTACTTCGAGTCCAACACCGCGAGCGGGTCACCCCCGGTGGGATCACCCGCGCCGGAGTCGGCGCGGTCGTCGACGAGGAGGTGATCCGGTTCGTGTCTGAACGCCGTCTCGCCGACGAACGGGTGGAGTGTGGGCTCCGACTCGCAGGTGACACCGTCCAACACGCCCAACTCGTCGGCCGCCCGGAACGCGTCGAGTTCCCGCTGGATCACCCGTTGGGTGTACTGTTGGAACAGCCGTTCCGTCCTGAACGCGTAGTCGACGAGAAGGTCGTCCGTCCCGCCGCCGAGGAGGCTCCCGGACAACACCGACCGTGACACTCGGAGCACACGTCGGTAGTAACGTCGCTGTCGTGGGAGATCGGCGACCGAGAGCCGGCTGTACGCGTCGATCTCGCGAGGGGAACTGTCGACGCCGTCGTCTTCGAGCCGCCGAACCGCACGGTCGACCAGCGACTGGAGTGTCGGTAGTGCCGAGTGGTCGTCGCGGCTACCGCGTTGGAGCAGTCCCAAGAGGACCCGCCCGGCTCTGTGAATCGCGGCGTTGACCGGTACGTCGTACTGCACATCCGTGTCGATCCACACGGGACGTGGGTCGCGCGTCCGTTCACGGAGTGTCGCGGCCATGTCCACACTGCCGCCGCCCTCGAACCCCGTTCGGCGCTCGAACCCGATGTCGCGCACCAGCCCCTCGCGTCTGACCGTTCGGACGCCGCGGACGTAGTTGATCGCCAACAACGCGACGAGCCGGCTGATGTCGCCCGTCTCGGAGAGGAGCGCCGACAACGGCACGCCGAAGTACGACGCCGTCCGGTCGAGCCCCTGCACCGTCAACATCATCTCGACGAGCGGCTCCCACCCGATCTTCGGCTCGATCTCCAGTGTCGTCCCGGGGAGGAGACTCACCGCGCCGACGACACTCTCCGGTTCGACCCGGAGGTGGTCGTCCTCGATGATCGCGCGTGCGACCACGAGCCCGTCGTCGTCGACCCGACGACGGTGTTTGACCCAGGTGTCGCTGCCGTCGTTCTCGGCTTCGAACCCCGCCCGTTCCAGCCCGCGTTCGACGACGGCCCGTTCCGGTCGCCCGTCGAGCGTGACTGCCCCCTGTTCGCGAACCGAACAGACGTTGGTGTCGTAGTCGTACTGTGGTGTGTCGGTCATTCGTCCAGAGTGGTGGATGGTGCGCCGCCACCGGTCGGTGTCACTCGTAGGCGCCGCCGGCGATCCCGCGGCGTTCTGTCTCCGCCTGCCGTTCGACCAGTTCGACGGCCGGCCCGAGATCGAACGCCGGGAACTCCTCGTCGAGTGTCTGGTAGTGGTCCGCGAGCCGCTCGATCTGCGGGAGCGCGGCAGTGTTGAGCAGCCGCGGCGCGACGTAGGTGGCGAACGCCTCGCCGACCGCGCGAGCGCGATTGTTCTCGTAGGCGCCACCCTCGCCGCAGGCGACGCCGACAAACTGGATCACGTCGCGGTAGTGCATCGGCCCGAACTCCGTGATCGGCGTGTCCTCGTCTGTCGTCCCCCCTTCATTGATGCCTTTGTGGTGCGCCTCGAACAACTTGATCAGCTCCTCACGGATCGGCGCTGACACGCTTTCCTCGCCCAAATGGATGCTGATCACTGTTCCTTCACCCGCGAACATCGACTCGGCGTCGAGCCAGTCGTCGTACAGTTTCCGTCGATCCGCCTCCTCGTACCCTCGCAACTCGATCATCGCGAACCGTCGCGTGATCGCATCGTCCAACTCGTTGACGGTCCGGTCGGACATGTTCATCGTGCAGACGATGTTCACGTCGTCGGTCAACTGCAGGTCGCGCCCCTCCCCGTCGACGAAGATCGTCTGGCTGTCGTCCTCGACGGCGGTGTACAACGGCCCAAACACCTGCGAAATGTCCGCGCGGGTGATCTCGTCTAACAACACGCCCCACTCGCCGTATCTGTCGGCCTGCTGGATGCCCCGCGAGACACAGCCCGCCTCGCGGCGGTACTCCACGTCGCCGTCGTCCAACTCCGGCTGGATGTTGCCGGTGATGTCGCCGGGTGTCCAGGTCGGCGTCGCCGTCGCGAGCTCGTAGTCGAGACACGCCTCTGCGAGCAACTGCTTCGCGAAGTGGGTCTTCCCGGTTCCGGTGGGGCCGTACAACACGACCGGCTTGCCGACTTGGAGTGCTGTGCGCGCGTTGTGCTCGACGCGGTCGGGGACGCGAATCGTGCCGAGACTGTCGCGGTCGCGGTTGTAGTTCTCGTCCCGGTCGAGCACTGTCTGTTTCACGTCGAACGGGGTCGTCTCCGACCGCAGGATCTTCTCTCTGGTGTCGTTGTTGTGCCCGTGGAAGTGACGGTCGATCTCCTCGTCTTCGACGAGATACCGAATCGCGTCCGGATCGGTCGTCTGTTCGACGAACTGTTTCGCCGACGCGTCGGAACTCTTGATCGTGCTGATGTTGTCTCTCGCTCCCTCCTCGTCGAGGGCGTCGTACGTCTGTTCCCGTCGGCTCATCTAGTCGGGCTACCGACCCCGGAACACAAAACGATACCTGTCTGGTGGG
>JAHENP010000053.1 GCA_018609965.1 Haloferacaceae archaeon | reverse complement strand
CGGGAGAGTCGGCTCCGTCCCGGAACCGCTAACTGACGACGCGACACACACGGAGACAAGATGGAGCTACCGGCGGCACAGGTCGCGTTGTTGGAGGCAGCCAGCGCGACGGAACCCAGACGAATCGACGACCTCGCGGCCGACACCGGCGAGGACCAGGCCACCCTGACGGGTGCCGCCGCCGAACTCGAATCGGCGGGGCTGGTGACCGTCACGGAGACGGCGGTCGCCGAGGTCGAACCCACCGAGGAGGGGCGTGCGTACGCCGAGGATACGCTCCCGGAGGTGCAACTGTACCGCGCCGCACTCGACGCCGGTGCCGACGCGGAGCCGGCACCGATGGGACAGGTGATCGACGCGTCCGGGCTCGATGGCGACGCGGTCGACATCGCGTTGGCCAACTACGCCCGGAAGGGGTACGGAACGGTCGACGCGGGCGAGATCACCGCGGACGCAGACGCCGACCCCGCAGACGACTCCGAGCGGGCCGCGCTCGCGCGGCTCGCGGACGGCGAGGACGCAGACGCCGACGCAGTCGCTGCCGACGAATTCGCAGCCGACGTGCGCGAGCAACTCGCCTCCCGCGGACTGGTCGCGGTGACGGAACGCGCCGAGCGGTCGGTCGAACTCACAGACGACGGCGTCGACGCGTTGATGACCGGCGTCGAGACGCGTGAGACAGTCGACCGACTCACACCCGAACTGCTCACCTCCGGCGAGTGGGCAGACGCGGAGTTCACCGACTACGATGTCGAGGCAGACGCCCCGGAGGCCGGCGGCGGCCGTCGGCACGTCCTGCGGGCGTACGCCGACCGCGTGAAGGACGTGCTCGTCGGGATGGGGTTCCAGGAGATGCAGGGGCCACACGCGGACGCGGACTTTTGGATCAACGACTGTCTGTTCATGCCCCAGGACCACCCGGCGCGGACCCACTGGGACCGGTTCGCGTTGGACGTTGGGTCGGCCGACAACATGCCCGCGGAGCTGGTCGAACGGGTGGAGTCGGCCCACCGCGACGGGGTCGGCGAGGACGGCGACGGCTACCACTCTCCGTGGAGTGAGTCGTTCGCCAGCGAGGTCGCCCTGCGGGGCCACACCACCTCGCTGTCGATGCGACACCTCTCGGGGTTCGCCGACGCCGACTTGGAGCCGCCGGAACGGTACTTCTCCGTCGAGAAGGCGTACCGCAACGACACGCTCGACGCCACCCACCTGTTGGAGTTCTTCCAGATCGAGGGGTGGGTGTGGGCCGAGGAGCTGTCCGTGCGGGACCTGATGGGCACCTTCGAGGAGTTCTACCGGCAGTTCGGGATCACGGACATCGAGTTCAAACCCCACTACAACCCGTACACGGAGCCGTCGTTCGAACTGTTCGGCGAACACCCGGAGACGGGGGAGCTGATCGAGATCGGCAACTCCGGCATCTTCCGCGAGGAGGTGCTCGCGCCGTTGGGCGTCGAGGGCGACGTGATGGCCTGGGGGCTCGCCTTAGAACGGCTGGCGATGCTCGCCACCGGCGCAGAAGACATCCGCGACCTCCACGGGACGCTCGCGGACCTGGAGTTCCTGCGAGAGGCGGAGGTGCCGTACTGATGTACACGGAGACACACGAGGTGATCGACTGATGCCAGTTGTCGACATCGACACGGACGAACTGCGCGCACTGACCGGTCACGACAAGAGCGACGAGGAGTTCCGCGAGGATCTGTTCGCGCTCGGACTGGAGCACGAGGGTGAGACGGAGGACGGTGATCTCCAGTTCGAGTTCGCGCCGGACAGACTCGACCGGCTCTCCGTCGAGGGGGTCGCGCGGTCGTTGCGCTACCAGTACGGCGACGCCCGCGGGGTGTACGTCCCGGAGACGAACACCGCCGACTGGGTGATCGAGGTCGACGACACCGTCCCCGACGACCGGCCGTACGTCACCGGCGCGGTCGTCCGCGGGGTCGATCTCGACGACGCCGCCCTGGAGTCGTTGATCCAGCTCCAAGAGAAGCTCCACGCGACGATGGGGCGGGCCCGCGAGAAGGGTGCCATCGGGATTCACGACCTGACGATGCTGAAAGGCGAGGAACCGATCGCCGCCGGCGTCGACACGCCCGACGTTGAGTCGACGGAGTCGGACGCAGAGCGCGACCCAGCCGACGAGGACCCGATCGAGGCGCCGACCGTGACGACACGGGACGTGGAGTCGTCCTCGCCGACCGAGACCAGCAGTCGCGCGCCACAGAAGTCGATCAGCTACCGCGGGATCGAGCCGGACGGCGACCGGTTCGTCCCGTTGGACCACGAGTCGATGCCGATCGGCGACAGCGGCGCGACACCACATGAGGTGCTTGCGGACCACCCGACCGGGGAGCGGTACGCCGACTTGGTCGCCGACTACGACCGGTATCCGGCGATCTACGACGCCCGCGGGCTGTTCTCGTTCCCGCCGGTGATCAACGGCCAACGGACGGAGGTGTCGACGAACTCCCGGGACCTGTTCGTCGAGTTGACCGGCACCGACCAGTGGACCATCGACAAGATGTGTACGGTGATCTGTTACGCGTTGGTCGCCCGCGGCGGGCAGTTAGAGGAGGTGCAGGTGGAGTACGCCGACGGCGCAACCCACCCCGCAGAGTACGGACCCGAGTTGCTCCGCCCGAATCTCGAATGTGACGAGAAGTCCGTCTCACACGAGCGGATCGAGGCGACACTCGGGATCGAGTTGGACACCGACGAGGTGGTCGACCTGTTCGAGCGGTCCGGTCTCGACGCCGCCTACTCGTTGGGCGAGACGACGGTTTACGACGTGGAGATCCCCCCGTATCGGGTGGACGTGCTCCACCCGACCGACCTGGTCGACGACGTGGGCCGGACGTACGGGTTCAACGACCTGGTGCCGACGCTGCCGGACGTGGGAACGGTCGGTGGCCGCCACGAACGCTCCCGGCTGGAGGACGCCGTCCGGACGACGCTCGTCGGCCTCGGCTTCGAGGAGGCGTTGAACTTCGACATGACCGCCGCCGAGCGGAACTACGACCGAATGCGGCTCGCAGGCGTCGACCGCGGCCCGGACGCGCCGTTGGGTGCCCGGCCGCCGGCGGAGATCACGTCCCCGTACAGCGAGTCGTACACCCAACTGCGGACGTGGGCGCTCCCGTCGCTGGTCCAACTGTTGGAGCAGAACACTCACCGAGCGTACCCACAAGACCTCGCCGAGGTAGGGTTCGTCGCCCACGTCGACGACAGTGAAGCGACGAACGTCGCCGAGGCGCGCCACGTCGCGAGTGTGCTCGCACGCACGGACGCCACCTACGAGGACGTCAAGAGCCGACTCCAGGCGGTGTGTGACGCCTTCGACGCCGATCTTGCCACGCCCCCGACCGACCACCCGTCGTTTCTGGACGGTCGGGCCGCGCGGGTCGTGGTCGACGGCGAACCCGCCGGTGTTGTCGGTGAACTCCACCCCGAGGTGTTGGTCGCACACGAGCTGGAGCTGCCGGTCGCCGCCTTCGAGTTCAATCTCGCAGCGTTGGCCGACGACTGAACTGCTCGGGCCACCCGGACAGTTGTCTCGTTCGGGTCGCGTCCACCCGGCGAGTTCACGGACGGACGGTCGGCTCGGACCCGGAGACATTTGTACCCGCGGCCGTTCGTGGCGG
>JAHENP010000052.1 GCA_018609965.1 Haloferacaceae archaeon | reverse complement strand
TGCAGGTGCAGGCGTCCACCCGACTCAGACGAACTTCCGCACCGTCATCTCCAGCGTGTCCAGATCCAGAATCGGCGCGTGGGCCACGTCGGGGTCGATGTTGACGGACTTCTGGAACGCAGTCTGGTGTTGCCAACAGCCCGTGTTGACCGCGAGCACGTTGTGGTACTGTCCCCAGCCGAGCTTGTGGACGTGGCCGGTGTGGAACACGTCCGGCACCTCGTCGATCACCAGATAGTCGTGGTCCTCGGGCGCGAGCCGCATCTTCCCGCCGTACTGCGGGGCGACGTGGCGTTTCTTGAGCAGTTGATACATCGCCTCCTGCGGGTCGTCGTAGCTGGCTTTGTCGTCGGGGAGTTCCGCGATCAGCTCGTCTAAGGAGACGCCGTGGTACATCAACACCGACACACCCTCTATCGTGACGACCGAGGGGTTGCCGGTGATCCGCGCGTCGTGGGCCGACATGATCTCCCGGAGCCGTTCGTTGAACGCCGGCTGTGGCTCGGCGAGCCGGACGGCGTCGTGGTTCCCCGGAATCATCACAATCTCGATGTCACCGGGAACGGACTTGAGCCGCTCCGAGAACGCGCGGTACTGGTCGTAGATGTCGACAATGTCCAACTCCTCGTCCTGGTCGGGGTAGACGCCGACCCCTTCGACCATGTCGCCCGCGATCAGGAGATACTCGATCTTCTCGGCGGCGGGAGTGTGGAGCCAACTGGCGAACCGCTCCCACGCCTCGGCCGCGAACTCCTGACTCCCGACGTGGACATCGGAGATCAGCGCGGCCTGCACCTCGCGGTCGGCCGTCGACGGCCGGTAGGTGCGGGGCACGTCCGGAAAGTGGATGTCGTCGGCGAAGATCAGACCGGCGTCGTCCGACAACGACCCCTCGACGGCGACACACTCGTCTAAGAGGAGTTTGTCGACCGTCGCCGCCAACTCCCGATCCTTCATCACCAGCGCCGGGAACGTGCCGGTGGTGTCCTCCAGTTCGACCAACCAGTGGCCGGAGGCGGTCGACCGGATGTCGTTGACGAGTCCGACCATCGCGACCTGGCTCCCAGGCGTCATCTCGCCGATCGTGTCCGCCGGCCGGTGGTTGACCCGGCCGCGGAGCTGTTCCGAGAGCCGTTCGTAGCGGTCCCGGAACACCGTGACGAACTCCTCGTAGGCACCCGTTCCGGTGCTGTCGCCCGTCACGTCGTTGTCGATCTCCGGCGGTGACGGCTCGCGGTCGCCGACCGTCTCCGCCTCGGCGGCGTCGAACCCGTTTCCCGACCCTGTGTCGTCGGCTGTTGACTCGTTGTCGTCGTTGTCGGCAACCGTCTCCGTGTCGTCGTCCGCCCGCCCCATGTCGTCGTCTGCCGTCTCCGTGTCGTCGTCCGCCCGCCCCATGTCGTCGGCCAACTCCCCGTCATCCGTGTCGTCGCTGTCGGCACCGTCCGGCGGCACAGCTGCGGGGTCGTCGACCGGATCGTCCGCCTGGACGGCTCTGACATGGTCGGCGGTCAGCTTCACCGCCGCGGCCGGGAGTGTGTCGACGGCCGCCTCCAGCGTCGCGGCCGGCGTGTCGGCCTCCGCGATCAGCGTGACGGCGCCGCGGTCGGCGACGTAGCCGCGGTCGGCCAACTCGCGTGCGACCCGCACCGGCGTCTCCAGTGGCACGCACGAGCCGACGGCGCTCGGGGGCAAAAGGGTAGCGTCACGGGGAGCCAGTGACGAAACCACTTAGCCCCGCGGCGGCGTCGGTGGTCGCATGGAGACGTTCGAGGGGACGGTGCTCGCCGGGGCGTCGTTCGAGCCGATCCGGGGGCGGGTCGTCGTCGAGGACGGGGCGATCACCGCCGTCGAGGAGACGGCGACCGAGTCGACCGACCTGATCCTGCCGGCGTTCGTGAACGCCCACACCCACATCGGTGACTCCGTCGCCAAGGACGCCGCGGTCGGGCTGTCGTTGGAAGAGGCGGTCGTCCCCCCGGACAGTCTGAAACACCGCCGACTGCAGGCGGCTCCGCGCGCCAAACAGGTCGCGGCGATCCGACGCACCTGCCGACAGATGACGGCGACCGGCACCGCGTTGTTCGGCGACTTCCGGGAGTTCGGCCGCGAGGGTGCGGAGATTCTGAACGAGGCGACCGCCGACGAGTCCGTCGAGGCGTTCGTGTTCGGGAGCGACGATCCCGCGGTGTTGGACGTGGCCGACGGGTTCGGTGCCAGCGGCGCGACCGACGAGTCGTTCGGCGAGCGACGGGCGGCCGTCCGCAAGCGCGGCAAGCCGTTCGCAATCCACGCCGGCGAACCGGACGCCTCCGACATCCACCCCGCGTTGGATCTCGACCCGGACCTGCTCGTCCACATGGTCCACGCCGAACGCGAACATCTCGACCGTGTCGCCGACCAGGCGGTGCCGGTCGTCGCCTGTCCCCGCGCGAACCGGGTGTTGGGCGTGGGCTCGCCGCCGTTGCGCGAGCTGCTCGACACGACACAAGTGGCGCTCGGCACTGACAACGTGATGCTCAACGACCCGTCGATGTTCCGCGAGATGGCCGCGACCGCCCGCCGGTTCGACGTCTCAGACCGGGAGGTGTTGCGGATGGCCACCCGCAACGGTGCCGCCGTGTTGGGTTCCGAGGCGGGTGTCGTGGCGGCCGGCCGCCCGGCGAAACTGCTCGTGTTGGACGGCGACTCGGACAATCTCGCCGGGACGGAGCGTCCGGTGTCGGCGGTCGTGCGGCGGGCGAGCGGGTTGGACGTGAAACGGGTCGTCGACTGAGTTACTCTTCGGTGAACCGTGCGAGCGGCGGGCTCTGTGCCGTCTCGTCGCGACCCGCGAGGCGGCCTCGGAGCGTCTCACGCTCCGTTTCGTTCAAATAACAGAACGACACTGGGACGGAGAAATCCTCGAACTGTTCGGTCGGATCGACGCACATCTCGAACTCGTGTGTTTCGTCGACACGGATCGCGTGACCGGTGTCTACCCCCTCGAAGTAGTCGAAGAACCGCTCTTTGTCGATACCGCCGGCATCCCCGAACCGCTCCCACAGCGTCTCCGGCTGAGCCTCAACGACACGAGTCGTGGTGAACGCGCCGACGATCTGTTGTTCCGGGGCGGAGGCGTACAGGTAGACGAACTCGACGGTGGTGTGGTCCGCGAAGGTCGACCGTCTGAACTCGTACCGTTTCTCTCCCGAGAGGATCTTCCGAGCGAACGACGGTTCGATCGAGAGCACTGCATCCATCAGACACTGATTCTGACTCGACACGGTTGTGCTGTCCGCCTTCGCGGGGCGGCGCCCCGCTCCGACAATTTAAACCACGGACCGCACCAACCACGGGTAGATGGAGCCAGCCGACGTGACGACCCTCCCGGACGGCGCCGCAGAGATCCTCACGAGCGAGGGTGTCGCGGAGTTCTACCCGCCCCAGACGGCCGCCTTAGAGGCAGGCGTCGCCGAAGGGGAGTCGGTCGTCGCCGCGGTGCCGACCGCGTCGGGGAAGACACTGATCGCGGAGTTGGCGATGCTGTCGGCGATTGAACGCACCGGCGGCACCGCGTTGTACATCGTCCCGCTGCGGGCGCTGGCCTCAGAGAAGAAGGCGGCGTTCGAACGGTGGAGCGAAGTGGACGTGGCGGTCGGCGTGTCGACGGGGAACTTCGAGTCCGACGAGGAGTGGCTGGGGTCGCGAGACGTGATCGTCGCCACCTCCGAGAAGGTGGACTCGTTGATCCGAAACGGTGCGCCGTGGTTGAACGACGTGACCTGTGTCGTCTCCGACGAGGTCCACCTCGTCGACGACCCCGGCCGCGGGCCGACGCTGGAGGTGACACTCGCGAAGCTCCGGAAGATCAACCCCGGGCTGCAGGTGGTGGCGCTGTCTGCGACCGTCGGCAACGCCGGCGCAATCGCCGACTGGCTCGACGCCGAGTTGGTCGAGTCGGAGTGGCGACCGATCGACCTCCGGACGGGGGTCCACTACGGCGACGCGATCAACTTCGCCGACGGCGACCAACGACGGGTCCCTGTCGGCGGCGGGCAGAAGCCGACCGCGGCGTTGGTGGGTGACGCGCTAGACGAGACGGACGAGTCGGGCACCCGCGGGTCGTCGTTGGTGTTCGTCAACTCCCGGCGGAACGCGGAGACGGCCGCACGACGGCTGGGTGACGTGACCGCCCGCCGGCTCACCGCCGGCGAGCAGAACGACCTGCGTGCGTTGGCCGAGGAGATCCGGGAGGTGTCCGACACGGAGACCTCCGAGGATCTGGCCGACGCCGTCGCCAAGGGGGCGGCGTTCCACCACGCCGGGCTGGCGAGTGGCCACCGCGAACTCGTTGAGGCGGCGTTCCGGGACCGACTGATCAAGTGTGTGTGTGCGACCCCGACGCTGGCGGCGGGGGTGAACACGCCCGCCCGGCGGGTGATCGTCCGGGACTGGCGGCGCTACGACGGGGAGTTCGGTGGGATGCAGCCGTTGGACACCCTCGAAGTCCACCAGATGATGGGCCGTGCTGGACGGCCGGGACTGGACCCGTACGGTGAGGCGGTGTTGCTCGCGAAGAACAACGAGCGGATGGAGGAGCTGTTCGAACGGTACATCTGGGCGGAAGCAGAGTCCGTCGACTCGAAGCTGGCCGCGGAGCCGGCGCTCCGGACCCACGTGCTCGCGACGATCGCCTCCGGGTTCGCGAGCTCCCGCGACGGGCTCGTCGAGTTCCTCGACCGGACGCTGTACGCCAGCCAGACGGACGACGACGCACAGCTAGCGACGGTGACCGACACGGTCGTCGACTATCTCGCTGCCAACGACTTCCTGAAACGAGCCGACGGCACACTCACCGCCACCAGCGTCGGGCACACCGTTTCGCGGCTCTATCTCGACCCGATGTCGGCCGCGGAGATGATCGACGGCCTCCGACGACTCGACGACGACGCGGAGCCGTCCGCGCTCGGACTCTACCACCTCGTCGCCCGAACCCCGGACATGTACGAACTCTACCTGAAGTCGGGGGACCGGGAGACGTTCACGGAGATCTGTTATGAACGGGAGGCGGAACTGCTCGGCGGGACGCCCTCGGAGTTCGAGGACGTGGCCTTCGAGGAATGGCTATCGGCGCTGAAGACGGCCAAGCTGTTGGAAGACTGGGCCTCCGAACTCGACGAGGACCGGATCACCGAACGGTACGGCGTCGGCCCCGGCGACATCCGCGGGAAGGTCGACACCGCCGAGTGGTTGTTGGGTGCCGCAGAGCAGTTGGCGACGGAGTTGGATCTGGGCGTGTCGTTGGGCGTCCGG
>JAHENP010000051.1 GCA_018609965.1 Haloferacaceae archaeon | reverse complement strand
TGGACGGAGAGGTTCCGCACGTCACCGTCACACTCGCCACACTTCCCCGGGTTGGAGGCGGCCTCCGTGCGACCGCCACACTCCACACACTCGAACAGTCCGCCGGACGACTCGTACGGGTCGATGTTCACTACTGGCATCGTAGTTAACGATTCGCACGATCTCTGGTTAAGGGTTACCCCTATACACGCTGGTTAGTGTATCAGGTCATAATACACATTGAAGGGACCCGCGGTCGGGACCGCGTTCAGCGGAGTTCCGCCTCGGCCAGTTCGACCGCCCGGCGGGTCGCGCCGACACTCCCCAGATAGCCAGCGCCGACGCTCGTCTTGGCGGCCGTCGCGGCCGCGCCCGTGAGGACCGTCGGCCCGAGTTGTGCGACAGCACCGTCGCCGACGGAGACGAGCCACCCTGGCACGTCGAACCGGTAACGGTCGAGTCGCGGGTCGAACCCGTCGTCACCCCCCTCGACGAGACGAGTGAGGTTCGTCGCCGCGGTCTTCGCCTCCCGGATCGCCGCCGACGCGCTCGCCGGCACGGGCTCACCGTCGGCATCGACGACGCGGGCGGCGTCACCCAGTGCGAGCGTCCGGTCGGTCAGACGGAGATCAGCCCGCACGGTCGGCCGTCGGCCGTCTGTCGGCGCCCGACCGGCGATCCCGCCGGCCCACACGAGCGTGTCGTACGACAGCGTCGGGCCGTCTGTGACGACCGTCTCGTCGTCGACCGCCTCGACGGTCGTCTCTGTCCGAATCTCGATCTCGCGGTCGGTCAGCGCCTCGCGAACCGCTCGCTGGAAGTTCGCGGGGAAGTTCGGCGCGACCGTCTCCCGTTGCTCGACGAGCGTGATCGACACGTCCTCGGGCACCACGGCGCCCTCCTCGCGGGCCAGCGCGGCGAGTTCACCCGCGACCTGAATCCCCGACAGTCCGGCACCGCCGACGACGACGCGCCCGCCGGTGTCGATCGTGTCGAGCGCGCCTGCGCGGATCGCCGCGGCATCCTCCAGCGACTTCAGTGGGTGGGCGTGTTCGCGTAACCCGTCGATTCCGTAGTAGGCGGTCTCCGAGCCGAACGTCACTGCGCCGTAGTCGTACGAGAGACTCTCACCGTCGGTCAACTCGACGGTGCCAGCTTCGGGATCGACGCTGTCGACAGGTGTGGTCACCAGCTCGGCCCGGTCGAGCAGCTCCGCGAGCGGCACCCGGATGGCGTCTTCGACCGCCGGGCGACGGATCGCGCGGTGGATCTCGTGGGTGAGGACGTGGTCCGGCCCGTCGTTAACGAGCGTCAACGTCACGTCCGGTGGGAGTCGATCCTCCAACTGACGGGTGAGTCCGAGGCCGGCGTAGCCGGCTCCTAAGACGGCAACGTGCATACCGTTTTGTCGGGGCGGGACGCGAAAGAGGGTAGTGGTCTCCCCGACTCAGAACAACGCGTCGTCGACGGTCCGCGCGGGACCACCGACCTCCCAGGTGTTGGACTCGACGCCCACCTCCTCGATCCGGTCGGCAACGCGGTCGGCGTGGTCGGCGGTGGTGTTGACGTAGACGCTCGCGCCCGTGTCCGTCGAGAAGTACGCCGGCACGCCCTCCTCACGCAGTTCCCGGACGGCGTTGAAGACGGCAATCGTCTCGGGTTGCCAGTACACCCACCCCGCTGGCCCGGTCATCGTCGTCGCCGCCAGCGACAGAGAGTCGTGTTCTGCGGTCTCGAAGACTCGGTGGAACGCGCCCGAGCGGAGCGCGTCACGCGCCTCTGCGAGCTGGTCTTGGACGTGTGCCCGCCGGGCGTCGAACATGTGGCTGTCTGCGGCCTCGCGGTGGGCCGCCTCCGTCTCCTTGTACGACGGGACCAGTGCGGTGACGATCCGCAGATCCGTCTCAGGGTCGAACGGCTCTCCGTCCAACTCGCCGGTCCCGGTGTCGATCCGCTCGGATCGGCAGTCGACGTCGTTCAGCCCGACGTGGAGATCCGAGTACGCGCCCGTCACCGCGCGGGCGGCCGATGACGAACCGCGGCGTGCGATGGCCGACACTTCTGGGCGGGTGAGATCGAGCCCGGCCGCCTCGCAGGCGGCGTACGCCAACGCCGCAAACCCCGACGCCGACGAGCCGAAGCCGACGTTCGACGGGAAGGAGTTCTCTGACTCCACCCGGGCGGCGTGGTCGAGACCTGCCCGGTCACGAACCGTCTCGACGACGTTGTCGATCCGCTCGGCGCCGCGTCCCGCGACTTCCTCGCCGTCGATGACGTAGGTGTCCTCGCTCGCGTCCGGCTCCCACTCGACGGTGGTGGTCGTGTTGGAGGGCGCGGTACAGACGCTGATCGAGTCGTGGTACGGGTGTCGGTCTGCCTCGTCGCGCAGGCCGTGGTACTTCACGAGCCCCTGGATCGGGTGGGCGCGTGCGGTCGCCTTGGTCATGTCTCGGGAAGGTGGCGGTGTCGGGTTAGGCGTTCCGACTCTGGTTGTCGCCGTCCACACTATCGGGGGAGAGGTAGCCCCGTGGTCGTGGAGTATCGAAGCACGGCAGTTCTTACTCAAACCGCGTCCTGCTGATCCCCGAATGTCGCTCGAATCTTGAGATCGGAGTAGCCGTACTCCGAGAGATCCCGGGCAGCCTGATCGAGCGGCGGGTCGTCGAGTGCCACTGCGTCAGCGCTTGGGTCATGGACGACGTACGCCCGGGCCGCGAGATCCTCACGCGCGACTCCACGCGCCCGCCTCTCGTCGGTCACCGGCGCGTCTCGGACGAGTTCGTCGATGTCGACTGACCGTGACCACCAGTGAGAACGAGCCAACTTCCAGAGCAACACCGCCTCCGTCGTGGACAATATTGTCATACGTGCGGCGTCTACTCACCGCTAGTTCAGTATTACGAAATGGTCTGCTCGCTAGTGTGTATCGAATTGCACAGGTTTGATGTACGGCGGGTGGTTACCCACTCGCATGAGCAGTGAATCCGACACGGACGGTCACACAGACGGGGCAGAGTGTGTCGGTTCGGCCGACCATACGGATCACGCGGACCCAGACGACGGGACTCCGACAACGGGGTGGCGCGTGCTCGCCGGGACACCGACCGTCGTCGAGATCGTCGACACGTTGTTGGATCTCCCGGCGCGCCGGGAGTTCAACAAGAGCGAACTGGCCGAGTTGGCGGGCGTGAGTCGCCGCTCCGCGCAGTCACACACGGAGACGCTCGTCCAGGCTGGTGTGCTCGCGGCGGTGCCGGAGACCACCCCACAGCGGTACCGTGTCGACGAGGAGAGTGACGTGGTCGAACACCTGTGGGAACTTGACGCCGCGGTCGCGCGCAACGGCCCGGTTGACGACTGACGCGCCGTGTGGTGTCGGGTTGCGCGTCACTCGGAGTCGGCGGTTCGGCCATCCACATCGTCGAACGTGAGTTCGCTTGCGGCTTGGATCTCTCTCTGTGCGTCGGCGTCGTCGTCGAGTCCGAGACGGAGGTTGACCCCGTGCTCGCGGAGACGCTCGCGCATCGTCCACCTGGTGGTACGCACGGAGAACTCACTCTTCTGATCAGATTTGCCGGTCCTGTCAAGGAGACTGTGCGGCTGTTGAGAAGGCAAACGCCATACTCACCGATACGCTGGGACCTCGAAAGCTCAGGATGACCGGTGTCGAGGACCCCGGTTAGAGACGCTCGCCAGCGTCGAACGTGCCGAGGTCGAAGCCACTGGCCACCAACAGGCTGGTGACGGGCGGAGTCATCGCCTCCCGACAGGTTTGCCCCGAGAGACGAACTCTAACTCGATCTAGCGAACATATCGGTTGAGGTGTGCGTCTTTCGGTGTGTGTCACTGAGGGAACGCCACACCGTGTTGTTCAATCTGTATCTGAACACCGTCCCTCCCTCGGACGAAAACTATTATTATGATGAACCACTACTCAGCCGTATCATCGGAACACAGAACACAGATAAATATGACAGACAAAAGCAATAAACTAAGAATCCCGAATTCAGGCGTCACGAGACGAATCCGTGAGTTCAGTTCGAGTGAAACTGACTCACAGACTCACTCCGCACGGATTCTTGCTCGGGTGAACGAGGAGCCGTCAGAGGCTTTCGACCCAGACGAGAGTACTGTTTCGCCAAACGATCTGGACTGGGAGTTCGTAGACGAATCAGACGAGTCGACTTAGATTCTCCCAGTTGTTTTGGTAGTGACTAATGTAGAAACGATAGTTCTCCTCGAGATGACGTTCGCAGTACGGAGGTGCCTCCCTAATATCGAGATCCGGAAATCCTCTAACTTGCGCGGCCTTCTCACCGTTCTGATAGTGTACGTCCATGTGTATACCCTCTTCTCGTACGTCGTGTTCTCCGTCTTCATCGTGATCGAACCGCACAACCTGACGCCAGTCTGACTCCCTCTCTGGGCTCGGCTCGTGGTTGTACTCCAACTGAAACACGAACCTCGTCGGGACTCCACCTCGTGTCTGAATCTCGAAACGGAGCTGTTCTGACGGCCAACTGAGCCATTTCGTCTCAGTGTGCGTCATTTAGTCGGGAAAAAACACAGCTGGCGTTAAATGTAGCGAAAAGAACGAGGCTGTAGAGTTGTAAACAGCAGCAAGAGGGGCATCGAACCTCCACGTACATTTTCTACGAAACGTGAGTTACTGGACGGGGCCGATTACTATTTTTCTCGGACATATCCACACCAGTCACCCCTCAACCCGGTCGTCAGTCTAAACATTCAAGTCACCCCGAGCCAATACCCAAACCTACGGAGCGCGGGACGGCCACAAAATGGCCGGGCGTGTCACACCACGCCCAACCGTGCTCCGGGCAGGCCGAAGCATGCTAACGCAACCAGCCGGCGGTATTCAACGTTCCGCCACGCCCGAGGTACCGACAGCCGCTCAACTACCGATTTCTGCGGGGTTCGGCCGATGAGCCGCGGCGCCGAGTCGACTCCCGACCCCGCAGACGACGCTACGGCGTCGACCGACGCCAGATACGTCGGCGTCTCGACGGGCACCGACACCCTGCTCGCCGCCGCGTCCGCACAGCCGACACTCGGCACCGAGTTCAGCGTCGACGCCGCACACGTCCGGGAGCGCGCGGCGTCTCTTGCGACGACGATTGGCGCACTCCAGTTCACGCCGTTCGACAGCAGTGCCGGCGAGGCGCAGGTGTTCGCGGCCGTCTGGCACCAGATCCGCCCGCAGTTGGACGGTGCCGCGGCTGAACTGATCGACCACGTCCAACGGTTCGACACACCGCGGATCGTGCTCGCCGAGCAACACGCGCCCACGACGACGCTGTGGGAGCGCCGGCAGAGTAACGACAGCACCGGCGCGTGGCTTCCGACCGCCGCGCGACAGGCCGTCGCCGACCGCGCCCGCGGGGCCGAAATTCCGGTGATCCGCGTCGCCGCACCCGAGCGCCACACCGACTGTCACCAGTGTGGCGCGACCGGCTCCGTCGTCGGCGGGAAGCTGTCCTGCCCCGACGAGTCGTGTCCCGTCGACCGGGTGGCGCGTGGGCAGAACGCCGCGGTGCGTCTCGCCCGGCGCGGCGCTCACGAGTAGACAGAGCGAGTGGCGGTGACGGCGTCTCAGTCGTCGCCCTGCGCCCACTCGACGGCGGCGTCGAGATCCTCGAACGACTCGACGGTCGACTCGCCGCCGTCGACGTTGGCCTGAACCGCCATCGCGGTGATCCCGTCGGCGACGTACGCAATTCGGTCGACCGGTGCCGCGCTCGCCAGCCCAGACCACGCGTCAGACAGGTGTGACTGCATCTCGCTCCCCAACGACTGGATCTCCTCGAACGCGACGACTGTCCCGGTTATCTCCGGGTCTCCCACCGCTTCGTCGTAGAGTGCTTCCCCCTGGTCGATCTCCTCGTTGAAGTGTTGTTCCCAATCGTTCACCTCGAACACCGCAACACTCCCGCGTGTCTCGTGTGATAACGTCTCCAGCTCTGGCGCAGGCATTCACCCTATCTAACAGTTCAGCAGTCAAACCAGTTTGGACATTGCCGTGACACTGACCGACCGGTCACGCCGGGCGCGCTCTGTTGCTCCGCGGCCCACAACCGGGTGTGGTTTTTCTCTCCGGAGCGTCAACATGATAGCGTGCCAGCACTCGAACTGTACGACCGCGAGGACTGCCCGTACTCGAAGCGCGTCCGCGACACGCTCGACGAACTAGGGTTGGAGTACGACGAGACGCTCGTCCCAGACGCCCACAAGAACCGCAGCGAGGTCGAAGAGCTAACCGGCCAGACCGGCGTCCCGGTGTTGTTCGACGACAACGCCGACGGCGGCTACCTCACTGACACCGACGAGATCGTCTCGCACCTCGAACATCAGTACGCCTGAGCCGGCCACGACCCGCGTCGCCGTCGCCGACTACCGCTGGAGTTGCACGTCGCCGGAGTCGAGTGCGCGGATCTGTTCTTGATTCGCGGTTGCGATCTTGGCAATCTCCTCGGAGATGCGCTCGGCTTTCCGGTCCGTCTCCTCGATCATCAGGGTCAACTCCTCGGTGCTCTCGGCCTGCTGGTCTGTACTCGTCTCCACCTCCTCCAGCGAACTGGAGATTCCGGTAACGAGTTCACGGATCTCGTCGAACGTGTCGAGCGCGGAGGTGCTCACGTTGAGACTCTCCGCGGTCGTGTCGGCGAGTTCGTCGAGGGTGTCCGTCGTCTCGCGGGCGTCACGTTGGATGTTCTCGACCCGTTCCTCGATCCGTTCCGCCTGTGACTTGCTCTCCTCGGCCAACGACTTGACCTCGTCGGCGACGACCGCGAACCCCGCGCCGTCCGCGTCTGCGCGGGCCGCCTCGATCGAGGCGTTCAACGCCAACATGTTGGTCTGTTCGGCGATATCGTCGATGATCTCCACCACCTCGTCGATCGCCTCCGTGTGCGACTGGAGCGTCTCGACCTGTTCGCGCACGTCGTCGACCCCCTCTCGGACCAGTTCGATCTGGTCGACCAGATCCGCACCGCGGTCGTAGCCGTCGACCGCCAACGACGCCGCCTCGTCGCTCCGTTCGTTCACCGCCGCCGCCGAACTGGCGATCTCCTCGCTGGCGGCGCTGATCTCCCCGATCTCCGTCTTGAGGTTCCCCGTGTTGTCCGATTGTTGGGACGCGAGCCGTTCGATCTCGCCCATGTCCTCCCGCATCGTCTCGGCCCGCTCGACGAGCGACTCGACGGTGAACCCGCCGTCTGTCACGACACCGCTCGTCTCCGTCGGCGCAGACGGCTTTTCGGTCACGAGTGCAGCCTGCACGACGCCAGTATCGTGTGCGGTCACACGAGCGTGGGCAGCGACGGCTGCCGCTCCCGGCTGCTCTGTGAACAGCCGCGACTGGACCGCCGTGACGGCCGCCGCGAACGCTGCGGCGTCGACCCCGTCTGCACGGAGCCGTTCGACGAACGCGCCCAGCGACCGCTCTCCGGGCAACACCGCGTCGTAGTACGCCGTACAGTAGCCGGCCAGCGTCCGATCGTCGACGACGGCCGCGACCAGCGCGGCCGTCTCCCGCGACGACGGCCACAGCCCTACGGCCGTCGGGCGGAGCGTCTCGACGCTGGTCGACGGCTGTACCGCAGGACAGTCCGTGTCGCCTCCAGAACCCACCATCGTCACTGTTTGACCTCCTCCCACGGCTGAAGCCGTGGGATTCCACACGCGGTGGGCATCCCGGTGATGCCACACCCGGTGGCAAATTTCCCCTGACGGGTACTCCGGTTTGCGGGACTCTGGTTTGGCCCCATTCGGGGTCTGACGTGTTCGCCCTCGCAGGCCGTATCCACTCCCAGCGACCGTAGTCCCCAGTTGCTCACTGGGCCGCGGGCCGGGCCATCGACCCGACGCGCCGCCACGCGGTGTGGCGGCCCGTCCCAAGCCGGCGCAGGGTTGCTTTTTGACTGTCCTCGCAGACCGCGTGGACGCCCTTTCGGGGACAGTATGGTAGCTTTTCGTCCGGCGGGCAGACCCCAACCCAACTGCCAGATTTTTGCCGTCTTGCGTACCTCTCTGTACGGTTTCC
>JAHENP010000050.1 GCA_018609965.1 Haloferacaceae archaeon | reverse complement strand
GTGACGTGATCGAATCAGAGTCGTGTCGCGACGGGGAGAAAACCCACTGCGGGATTGAAACACGACACGCTCGGAGTGTTGCTTACGGATCACGCGGTCGCGACGGGGAGAAAACCCACTGCGGGATTGAAACACAATTGTCACAGGCGTTGTGACAGTCTCATTGACTATGTCGCAATGTGGAGAAAACCCACTACGGGAGCAGAGACCCCGCACACGACAGCCACGACTTTCCTCAACGACACCCACTGCTGTTTGCAACAACAAGATACAATAGTCAACAACCACTCAGCCAAAGTACGACACGTGGGTCGTCGCCGAGAGGTGGCGAGGGAGCCCAAACTCCCTCACCTCGCGTGTCGTGCTCGCGGTAACGAAGCAACGACATGTGTTCGAACGATTCTCCGTCACAAAAGCGTGACGGCGCGACAGGCGCACAGACAGCGATCACCACAGAGCAGCTGCAGTCGGACTACGGCGCGACTATCGACGACCTGCGGCACACCACACTCCCGGACGCGCGGGTCGAGGAGTTGGTCGCCGCCTGCGTGGACATGCAGCAACGACTCGACACCCACGGCACCGTCAGCCACGAGACGGTGTTGGAACTGGTCACGACAGTCGCGGAGGCGATGGAGCAGGTGCGGGACGCGAGAGTCGTCGGCGACGACGAACTCCCGGACTCGCGGGCGCTCGACACGGGCGTCCCGAGCGAGGCGTACGTGTTGACACCCGCAGAGCGCGACGAGACGCTGGGCGTGTTGTCGGCGTTGTTGTTCACCGCCGTCGAGACCCCCGGCGCGGGTGACGCGACCGCCGCGGCCGGCGTCGTCCAGTAGCGGGCTGGGCGACCGGCCACGTTCGCTCTCGTTCCAGTTTCCCCCGGTTTTGGCTTGGCACTCACACGACTCCGTCTCGGTGTTCACTCCACTCTGTTCGGCCGGGTGATGCTCTGGTTGCACGCCGAACTGTCGCGACCGCCGTCCGGCCCGACGGTACCCTTTTCAGAGCCATCTCCGTACCCTGACACTGATGCGAACGCCTCGGATAGAACTGCCCCTTGGTGGCGTCACCCCGACTGCCTGCTCCGTGTGGCTGTCACGACCGAGCCCGTCGGCTCGGACGCTGGCGCTCGCGAGCGTCGGCACCGACGCACCACCCACCCGACAGAGAGGTCAATGACGGACGACGATCCGACAGACGAACTTGACGGGCCAGTCGAACCGGCCACAGAGTCGGTCCGCCACACACACGGTGTCGAACCCCCAGACACCGAAGCGTCCGGAGACGACGCAGACAGTGCCGACCACACGGAACTGACAGAGCGTCTCGAAGCGGCACGACGAGAGATCGACAGCCTGGAAGAAGAGGTCGATAGCCTCGAACGGGAACTCGAAGCGGAACGGGAGCGACGGGCGGCCGTCGAGACGGAACTCGAAGAGAAACGCGAGGAGGTCGATCGGTACCTCGAAGCCAAGGAACGACGAGTGAGAGAAGAGAAGCGTCGCGCGACCGTGTCGCTCGTCGAGTCGTTGCTGACACGCGTCTGGACGCCGCTCGGCAGGGGGCTCGCGGGCGACTCCGAACAGGACCTCCGCGCCGGGGTCGAACTGACACGCGAGGAGTTCAGATCGGTGCTCGCGGCAGAGGGCGTCGAGATCATCGACCCGGACACGGGGACCACGCTCGACAGAGATGTCCACGAAGTACTCCGTGCGGTCGAACGCCCCGACTGCCAGTCGAACACTGTTCTGCAGGTTGAACGACCCGGATTCCGCCTCGACGGCGAGGTGGTGAAGAAGGCAGAGGTGTTCGTGGCCGACTGAACACATCCCGCTACGGACAGATGACACTGCTCCACACCGCTCCACCCGTGTGCCGCAGACGCTCCGACGCGCGAGGACTATCCCGCGCGGTTCCGAGTGGTGGCCTCTGTGCGAACCGGTAAAAAGTCTATCACCCACCTGACTCACTTATCTGATATTATTGTTATATATTAACGATAAATAATCCCCAGAGCCGTCACCTCCCCGTTCTGAACACCGCGAGATTTATTCTGGTGACGGCAGTAGTTGGTGGCAAGATGTCCTCTATCGGAATCGACCTCGGGACGACGAACACGGTGGCTGCAGAACGCGTCGGCGATCTCCCGAAGGTCGTCGACTTCAACGGTGACCGGACGATGCGCTCTGCGGTCGCGTTCACCGAGGGTGACGACGAGGTGATCGTCGGCAACGACGCAGTCGACTACCTGGAGACGGACCCCGAGTTGACCTTCACGTCGGTCAAACGGGCGATGGGGACAGACACGACCTACGAGGTGCCAGACGACAGCTACACCCGGACGGAACACACCCCCGAGACGATCTCGGCGCTGATCCTCCAACACCTGATCGACACCGCCGAGGAGACGCTGGGTTCCCGGCCGGAGAGTGCCGTCGTGACGGTGCCGGCGGACTTCCCGGAGCCGGCACGGCGCGCGACCGAGCGCGCCGCGGAGTACGCCGACATCGACGTGTTGCGGCTGCTACCGGAGCCGTCCGCGGCGTGTGCCGCCTACGGCCTCCGGGAGCGCGACGAGCCGATCGAGACCGTCGCCGTCTACGATCTCGGCGGCGGCACCTTCGACGTGAGCGTCGTCGACGTGATCCACGAGGCGGATCTCTACGAGGTGCAGGGGACGGACGGCCGCCAACAGCTGGGTGGTGACGACTTCGACGAGCGGCTGTTGGACCACGTCGCCGAGGAGTTCGCCGCCGAGACGGAGATCGACGTTCGCGAGAACCAGGAGGAACGCGAGCGTGTCCGCCGCGCAGTGAAACAGGCGAAACACAAGCTCTCGGCCGCCAGCGAGGCCGAAGTCCGAGTGCCGTTCATCCGCCCGGAGACGAACCTGGAGTTGACCGTCAGCCGGGAGACGTTCGAGGAGTTGACCGCCGATCTCGTCGACGAGACGATCACGGCCTGTGCGGACCTCTTCGACGAACTCGACGTAGCCGTCGACGACGTGGACACCGTCTTACTGGTCGGGGGAGCCTCGAAGATGCCGCAGGTTCAGACGGCCGTCGCGGAGTTCTTCGGCCAGGAGCCCTCGAAGGAGGTGAACCCAGACGAGGCAGTCGCGATGGGCGCAGCCAAGCAGGCAGAGGTGTTGGCCGGCCGCACCGGGATCGACCCGGAGGCGAGCACCGAGGGCGGCGGCATCTTAGATGTCGCACCCGACCCGTTGGGCATTCGGGTCCACGACGGCTCCTTCTCCCGGATCATCGACAGCAACGAGACACTGCCGGTGCGGGAGACCCGCGACGGCTACAGCACCGTCGAGGACGGGCAGAGCCGCGCGACGATCGAGGTGTACCAGGGTGACTCGGATCGGGCGACAGACAACGAACTGATCGAGTCGTTCGTCCTCGACAACATCCGCGAGGCGGACGCCGGTGTGCCGAACATCGCGGTCGAACTCGAACTCGACGAGAACGGTGTGCTCCGACCGCGGGCGTGGGACAAGTCCGTCGATGAGAAGGCCGGGATCGAGGACGGCGTCGAGATCTCTCGGGAGGAGGGTGGCGACGCAGAGGTCGAACAGATTCGCGAGGAACTCCCAGACGTGGCGAACTGACGACCGATGCCGGAGCCAGACCTAACCGCCGACACCGCACACGAGTGTCTCGGGGTGTCACCGGACGCCCCCCCCGAGGAGGTGAAACTGGCTGCCGCGCACGCGAAGTCGCAGTTCAACCCAGACAACTACACCGAAGCGGAGAAACGCGCCGCCAGAGACCGGTTTTACCTCGTCCACGCCGCCGAGGACGCACTGCTGGCAGACGGGGAGTTCCCCCCAGAACGGACCGCACCGACGGCCACCGAGACGCTCACCGTGACGGCAGCACGAGAGCAGATCTCTCCGGGTGAGTCCGTCACCGTCTCCGTGATGCTCGACAACACACCTGCCGACGAGGGGATGGTTCGGGCCGGCGGGGTGACGGCCGAGATTGGCAACGGGCGTGCGACGCTGACACCGGCGCCGACGGGTGCGGCGACAAAGTCGACGGACCGGGCAACTCCGGAGACAGCCACCGAGGTGACGCTGACGGCGACAGTCGGCGGTGCGACGGCGACAACGACAGTGACCGTTGTTCCAGAACTCGTCGTCGAGCCGGCGGAGACGACAGTCGCCGCGGGTGAACAGCTGTCCGTCCGGGTGACCGACGGGGCGGAGGAACCAGTCGACGGTCGCGTCGAGACGCCCGACGGCCGAACGACCCTCACCGACGGAGAGGCACAGGTGACGCTCACGGAGACGGGCGAGCAGACGCTCACCGCGGTCGCCGGCGACCAGACCGGGACGGCGCAGGTGACGGTCACGCCGCCGTCGGGAGCGATCGGTCTGGAGTTTGCACAGACGACGGTGCGGACCGGCGAACCCCTGCGGATCGCAGTCAGATGGCAGTCGGACGGCAGACTCGTCTCTCACGCGACCGTGGAGTCGGCCGACGGGCGCTCGTGGACGGCGACGGACGGCCGGGTCCGAATCCGACCGACCGAGCCTGGACAGCTCCAGTTGACGGCCAGTCGCGAGGTCGCAGGCACGGTGACGACGACCGCCACCCGGACGGTCGAGGTGGTGCCGTCGTCGGTCGAACTCGCAGTGTCGGCACCGGAGACGGTCGACACGGACGAGCAGTTCGGCGTGACGATCCGGGAGTCGACCGGCGAGCCGGCCGCCGCGGTCCGGGTTGCCGCCCGCCGGGACGGCGACGCGGTGACGGAGACGGTCACCGACGACCGGGGGGAGGCAACACTCTCCGTCGCTCGGCCGGGGACGTACACACTCCGTGCGAGCGACAACCGCCCGCACACCGAGGTCGTCCCGGGCACACGGGAGCTGACAGTTGTCGCCGACAGGAGTACGCTGGCAGTCGAGGTGGTCGACCCCCCGACCACCACGAGCCCGCGGTGTCGTGTCGTCGTGCGCGACGAGTGGGGGCGGCGCGTCCCGGACGCGACCGTGTCGATCGCCGACGAGACAGCCACGACGGACGACAGGGGTCGCGCAGCGATCACGGTCGACGGCACCAGTCGGACGCTGACCGTGACACACCCAGCGGAACGCTGGGTCGGCACGACGACGACGCTCAGCGGCGTTGAGATCTGAACAGGCAATCCGAAAGTTTTAAAATATGAGGAACTGAACGAGCGACACTAAACGATGGGTGATCCGGAGCCGTTCGCCGACGACCCGTACGACGTTCTCGGTGTCGAGCCGAGTGCGTCACTGGAGGAGATTGAGATCGCGGCGGCGGAGGCGAAGGCGATGTACAACCCCGACATGTACCCCGAGGGGGAGAAACGGGAGGCACGCGATGCGTTCTACGAGATTATTGAGGCCGAGGAGGCGCTCATTGACGGCGACCACGAGGGTCACCAGACAGACAGCCCGTCTTCAATCGAGGTCGAGACGCCGACGGACCCACACACGGGCACCGTCCCGGTGACAGTCTCCCGCGACGGGGAGCCGGTCGTCGGCGCGACGGTTGTCGTGTCGGAGACCGACGAGACGGCTGTCACCGACGAGACGGGCGAGGCCACCGTGCGGATCGAGACCGCCGGCGAGTACGAGATCAACGCGGCGATAGACGTGGCAGTCGACACGACACACGTCTCGGTCTCGCCGCGGGTCGTCGAACCGACGGTCGACGTGGCAGACGACTGGACTGTCGGCCAGCCGAGTGCCGTTGCAGTCGCGGTCGAAGACGAGCCGGTCGCCGGTGCGACGGTCTGGGTCGGCAACGAGAGCACGGAGACGACGGTCGACGGTGTCGCCGAGATCACCCCACAACAGGGCGGTGAACTCCCCGTGGTCGTCCCCGGTGACACGAGAAGCCGGTGGCAGTTCGAGAAGTGGCGAGACAGTGTCGAGGTGGCACGCGGCGTGCGTCGGCTGGACCTCCAGGCGCCGACGCTGACGACCGTGGACACACCGACAGAGATCACTGTCGAGGCGGCCGGTGAGCCGGTCGACGCCGCGACAGTCACCTCGGTCGGTACACCAACTGCAGACGAACAACAGATCGAGGCGACGGACGGGACGGCGCAGGTGACGTTCACCGCCGCCGGGGAAGCGGAGCTGGAGGCGACCGCAGCGCCGACTGACGACTACGAGTACGACCCCGACACCCAGTCGATCGACGTGTGGCCAACGTCACCGACCGGCACGGTCTCACTCGACGGTTCAACCGTTGCCATCGGAGAGACGGTGACAGTGTCGGTCGAACGGGACTACGACGAGGAGCCAGTGTCGAACGCACAGCTCCTGATCGAACGTGACGGCACACAGGTCGAAGCCGGCAGGACCGGCGTAGACGGGACGGAGACGTTCTCACCGAAGAATCCGGGCGAGTACGAGATCACTGTCGAGTTCGAAGCCCCGACCGGCGACACGGTGACCGCCACGGAGACTCTCCTTGCTGAAGGGATAGAGCAACCTGTCGTGTCGTTCCCCAACGCCGACAACGGGCAGTTCCTGTCGGATCAACGGGTACGGTGTAACGTCGTCGGTGACGCGTCCCGCGACCCGCTCACGGACGTGGTGGTTCGGGCTGACCGACTCGAACGAGACGGTTACGAGGAGGTAAAACTCAGTGACGGTACCGCCCGCCTCGACTTACAGCCCGGACAGTGGCGCGTCTGGGCGGAGAACACGACCGGCGGGGTCACCGACGGTGGCGCCGCTCGTCGTTCCGAGGAGAGACAGATCAGCGTCCGCCGGGCGAAGTACGACGACCCAGACGACTCCGAATCGGAGCCGGAACCAGAGGGAATCACCACCGAACAGGCTCGCTCGATCGCCTCTCTTCTGTCGGCGGTGGTCACGGTGGCCGGCACCGGCGTCGCCGTCCTGTCGGTGTATCTGACGACCCTCCCGACACTGCCGCTCCTTCTCGTCGGCGCCTTCCTCGTCGTCGTCAGTGTCGGCTACTACCGTCGAGCCGTGGTGTGAGTTCACCGAGGCGTCACCGCCTCGTACACAGTGTCGGCGCCGACGACAGTTCCATCGTCGACGCCGACGCCGACGACAGCACAGTCAATCTCACCGTCGGTGAGGCGTTCGACCTGGTCGGTGAGCCGCGGGGAGTCGTTCGGCGACGGCTGGCCGGTAACCACGACGACGACTTCGGTGTCGGAGCGGCGTCCCGCTCGACAGAGCTTCCGGTAGCCGTCCACCGTATCGGCGACACCGCTCGCCGTGCTGTCGTTGTCCAGCCACGTCCCGGGGAGCACCAACACGACTGCCCGAGAGCGACCCACCGCTCCGGTGAACTCGTCGACACCGGTGTCGAAGAAGCCGGCCCACAGCGGGCCGCTCCGATCCGGGTGGAGTGTGCGAACCGCCTCGCCGAGTGGCGTCCGCGAGATGTCGACTCGTCTCCCGCGGACAGAGACCCACCGACCGAACGCGCCGGCCGGCCGGTACGACAGTTCGACCCCGTCACCCGACCGGTCCGAGGTGCCGGTCTGTCGCAGTGTCGCGACCGCGCGGGTGAGACGGCGGTCACGGACCACCGCAGTCCCGGTTCGGCCGTCGACGTGGTCGTACAACGCCGCCAACACTGTCGTGGCGCTCGTCCCGTCGTCAGGAGCGACGACGAGCACGTCGTCACGATCCTGGTACTGGACGAAGACGACGAGTACTGCGAGAAACATCGCCGACCCGCCGCCGTGACGGAGCATCTCACCCAGTGCCGTCGCCCGTGTCAGGTGTGCGTCGTACACCCCGACGACTGCCACTACGACTGCGGTGACAGTCAACAGCCCAACGGCACCCGGAAACTCGCGAATGTGGCGGTCAGTCAACAGCCTCGAGGTTCCAACCGCGGTGGCGACACCGACCACCAACCCGGGGAAAAACCACGGCCAACTCGTCAGCCACACCCCCGTCCCCCACGCACCGCTCCCACGGACGACGGCAAGAAACGGTGCGGCCGCGAACGCGAGGAGCACGGCCTGGAGTTTCTTCGAGCGGTCGAACAGGAACACCACGAGCCACCCGGCAACAACGCCCGCTGGACCGACGACCCAAGCGTTGATACCGATCGGGGACTGCCGACTCAGTGCGACCACGAGCTGTCGACCGGACGCGCCTCGGTACCACGCTGTGACCAGCAGTTCCGTGTACAACACCGCCCCGATCAGGAGGGCGACGGCGACGAGGATCAGTGCCGGCAGTTCCGCTCGGCGGGCGCTGCCGGCGGGCAGTCGCACCATCGACTCACTCCTCGTCTCCGTCGAACGACACGGTCGAAGACAGCGTCTCGACGTGGTGGTGGTCGAGCAACCAGTCGACGACCGCGCCCTCACTCTCGTCGAGGAGTCGGTAGCTGTCTTCTGTCTCACCGTCTCTCCCACCGAGGTCGAGCAACGACTCCCGGTAGAGAAACGCACCGTCGTCGTCGCCGAACAGGTCGCGGTCGCCGTCGTCGACCCCGTCGAGCCCGTGGGTGTTGCGTGCGAACGGACTCTCTCGGGTCGTCTCCCGTTCCCGCTCGTAGGCCGCGTGGTAGTCACGAGCCGGAGCGAGGTTGTCGAGTGACACCCCACCGACGAACACCGTCAGACTGAGATCCCACGGCGGTGCGTCGCCGACCATCACCGGCTGGTACTTGGGGTCGGGCACCCTGAGCTCGTTCGCCCCGTCTCTGATCACCTCGTCGAACTCCGGAATCCCGGCCGCCGGCCCGTGGACGTCCTCCAGTGCCCGGCTCGCGACGACTGGGAACACGACGAACTGGTCGTACTCCGGTGGCTCGGCGTCCGTGTGTGTCGGGCGACGCGTTCGCAGAGGGAGGAACCCGTCGCCACCACGGTTCACCTCGGTGGCGATCTCGTCTAGTTCGCGACCGATGTACGCACGCTCTGCCTCCCACAGATCCGCCTCGCCGATATCGTCGAAGCCAATCAGTTGGCCGCGGTCGTTGGTCGTCTGGACCGTCAGGTGGCTCCCGCGGTCCTCGTCCGTCTCCTCGGCCTCCGGAACCGCCGTCGGCTCCATCGCCTCCTCTCGGAGTGACCGTAGCCGGTTGCCAGTCTCCAACAACCCCTGTAGTCGGTCAAGCTCCTCGCGTTCCTGCTCCAACTGCTCGATCTCGTCGCGCAACTCGTCGATCCGTTCGTCGAACGGCCCGAGATACGCCTCGTGGAACAGCTCGGTGAGCGTCCCCGGCTGCGGCGGTTCGGCGGTCAGTTCCGACAGCATCTCGTCCGCCTGGCGCCCGTTGATGTCCGACAACTCCGCCTCGACCGCCGACTCGATCGCCGATCGGTCGACGGTCAGCGGTGCCAATCCGGTGAGGTTGTCGGGATCGGAGACGGACTCACGAACCTCCGTCTGCACCGCACCGAGCGTGAGATCCGGATCGGCGAACCGGACGGTCGTCGCGACGATCTGTTCGAGCAACTGCTCGTCGAGTCCACGGAGCTGTGAGAGCCGGTCGACGACCGGATCGAGTCTGACCGTCGCTTCGAAGCTACTGTCCGGGTCCCACGGCGGCAGCCGCACGATACGCCCGTCGACCTCGTCACGGTTCTCCTCGTACTGGAGGCTCGGCGGTGGATCGCGGCTTCCGACGTTGATCAGCTGTTCGAGCACCCCGGCGTGTCGCTCGTCGAGCCAGACCGAACAGGCCTTTTTGGCCCGCTCGACGCTCGTGTCGAACGCCCGCCGGTTCAACGGCTCCATCCCAACTGCTTCGAGGAGGTCGTTCAGCCGACCGAACTCGTCGAACTCCAACCCACGGACGGTGATCCCCTCACTGCCGGCCGTGTTCATCTCGTCGACTGCCGTCTCGACTGTCTGTCTGAGATCCGTGAGGAGGCTCTCTATCTCCGACTGGTTCTCCCGGAGCCTGATCAGTTGCTCGACGGCGTCTG
The DNA here is from genome assembly GCA_018609965.1 of Haloferacaceae archaeon. Taxonomy (GTDB): domain Archaea; phylum Halobacteriota; class Halobacteria; order Halobacteriales; family Haloferacaceae; genus JAHENP01. The sequence continues at coordinate 5,959 of JAHENP010000050.1, read as the reverse complement.
CCAACTGTGGGCGGCAGTCGTCGAGTCGAGCCGCCATCCGGCTCTGTGCGACTTCTCTGGCAGTCTCGAGGTCCGCTACCTCGCTCCGTCTGTCGTCGATGGCGGCGTTCTTCTCTGCCGCCGTCTCTCTGAGCGATCGCCGTCTGTCGGCACCGGAGATGTCGGTGTTCAACGCGCGTCCGAGCGCCTCCGACGCCGTCTCGTCGTCGAGGAGATTCTTCCCACGCAACACCGCCCGCCGTTCCCGGAACACCTCGAAGAACTCGCGGACGAGTCGGTGGAACGTCTGGTCTTCCTCCCGGTTGAAGCCGCTCGGCGGCTCCACGTCGTCGTTCAGGAACGTGTCCGGCAGCCGCTCGACGAGCAGCCGCCGGCGTTGCTCGGCCGACTCTCGGTCGGAGTCGTGGCCGACGAGAATCGTCCCTCGGTGGTCGTCGAGCCGTTCACGAACGTCTTCGGCAACCTCGTAGCCGGCCTGTGTCATGGCGTCCACGTCGGCGCTGCCGCCGTAGCCGTCCAACGAGACGAGCGTCTCGATCTCCTCTAACCGCCGACCCATCGCCACCAACTCCCCTTCGAGCAGTCTGAATTCGTCGTGGTTCGTCTCCCGGTACCGTTCGTATTCGTCGTACACCGCCGGATAGAACCGTTCGAGAAACGCCGTCACCTCGTCGTACAACTGGCGTTCCTGTTCCCACACGTTCTGCTTCTCCCGTCGATACTGACGAAAGTTCTCGCGTGTCGCGTTGATGCTGGAGGCGTTGTACCGGAAGATGTGAGGCACCGCGACGGTGAACGGAGCGTAGTCGTCTGGCCCACCCTGCATACTCTCGTCGAGCATGTTGAGATTGTTCGCGTTCCCGACCCGCGGAATCTGCTCGTGGAGGAGCATCGAGTGGACGATCGCCTCGTCGAACTCGTCGATGTCGTCCGCCGGTCCGGCCGGGAGCAGTACGATGTTCCGAAACGGGTTCTGACCGGTCAACGCGAGATACTCCAGTTCGGACAACGCAGCGTGTGCGTTGGCGAGTTCGTTCTCGTTCGCGTCTTCGGCCGGGAGCACCGCGAACAGGTCCAGTTCCGCGCCGTCCACCCGATCGAGGTCACGCGCCAGGTCCAGCAGCGCCCCCGACCCGGTTCCACCACCGATTCCGACGACGAGCTTCACACTCTGCCCGCCGGCGACCGACTGCACGATCTCCTCTAACGGGTCGGGGCCCGCTCGGTTCGCGTAGTACAACGACTTCGCGAGCGACCGTCTGCGGTCGACTCCGTCGTTGTAGTTGGTCGTGCGGTCGAGGTTGCTCTCGTCGTACCACCAACACTGGAGCCGGGACTGCTCCGGCTCGGCGAACCCCCGGACGATGGCGTCTGCCAACAACTGGTGGCCCGCCACCTGTGCGTTCTCGACCAGATCGACGTAGCTGATCGTCGGCTGCTCGACCGGCTCCGCTCGTTGGTCCGCGAGCCGCTTGATCCGTTCGTTGAGCTCGGATGCGCGCCGTTGGAACTCGGCTTTCCGACTGTTCTTCTGCTCCGTGTCGACGGCGAACACGTCCATCCCACCGCCCGTCTCCGAGTCGACGAGCTGTTCGACGAGCCAGCCGTCCGTCGCGTCGGAGCCTTCGAGCATGTGGAAGACGATCTCCTTGCCTGCTCCGCCCAACCCGATTACCGTGTCCGGCGTGCTCACTGTCACCACTCTCCGCTCGCCAGCCGTGGCAAATAAACCTACCGACGGTGTAGATACTAACCACACGCCGACGCACTCTCACGGCCGGCACGGGGTAGCCGTATCGGCAGATTTTTTATTCGGAGTCCCCGACTCGTTAGCTGTGTCAGTGAACGGTGTTGGCACCAGCAGTGTCAGCCGTCGTGAGATTCTCTCGCTGGTGTTTTTTAGCCTCGTCAGTCTAATCTCCGGGCTCGAGGTGGCCAGATTCGTGGGACAGGAGTACAGTCAGGGCCCACGCGGACTCTCCTACCACCTCTTTTTCACAGTCGGCGATCTGCTGGGCTTCTCGCCGGAGGGAGCGGTCGTCTTTGCCGCGACGCTCGTGTTCGGCTTGTTTCTGTTGATGACGGCCGACCGGTACAGACGGTTCAACGGGCTGGTGTTGCTGTTGGTCTCGGTCGGCGGTGTTCTGTTGATGAACCAGGCCGGAATCGCCCGGGTCGACTGGTTCGCACACAGGCAAGCGGCGGGGCTCGGCCTCGTCTCTGGAGTCGTCGGCGGCGGGATCACGGTTCGAGGCGGCCCCGGCCACGACGTGTTCAAACAGTCGGGAACTGTGTCTTGGTTGGAGTTTCCGAACGTGGTGCCACGGCTGTTCAACATCCTATCCGTCGTCGGAGTGACGGTGTTGGTGGAGTCGCTCGTCGTCTACGACAGCCCGTTGGTCTACCGCGCCGGAGACGTGTTCTTCCAGCCGTTCGTGTTCATCGCGCCCGGCGACGGACAGTGGCTCTACAACGCCGCCGTGGTCACCGTGTTCCTCGGCACGGTCTGGTGGTTCAAGGACGCAACCGCAGACAGGGAGGTGACGATTCTGGGCGCAACCGGGACGGGAAAGACTGCGACGATGGCCGGACTCGCCATGTCCCTCGACGACTACTCGGACGGTGACTACGATCTCAACAGACCGCTGCAGGAACTGCGTAGAGAACTCGATCAAGAGGGACTGTTCAGGTCGACAGACACAGAGGCCGTTCCGCCGCTCCGGATGACGTTCAAACACGGCCGTCTCCTCCCACGGAAGGTGACTGTCAGAACCATCGACTACGCCGGAAACCACATCGAGAACTTCGAACCGATCGATCCAGAGAACGCGGCGACAGCCGACATCGACGAGGCGTTCGACGTGGCGGCGTACATGCACAACAAGTCCGACGAAACAACAGGAGGCGGACAGTTAGACGGGAAGAACCCGGAGGAAGTGCCGGAACTAAAGCAGTTGGATAACGACCGGGAAGTTGTCTTGCAGCTACTCCACGACATCGTAGCGTACTCCGACAGTGTCGGTCTCCTGTACCCGATGGACGACTTTGCGGAGGAGGCGGTCACTGGGGGGACTGTTCCGGAATACGTCGACATCGATGGCACCGAGGTTGTGACACCACGCGGACGCGAGGACTACGTAGAGTCGCTCCGACAGGTCGCCAGGAAGTATCGAACGGAGAAAGACGTGTTCGCGGTGGGGACGAAGGCCGACATCGTGAAGCGGCACTGTGAGTTGGAGCACGGTGTCGACACGACCCGTGACTGGGACGAGTTCGGTGACACCATCGGGAACGAGCTCATCGGCACGTCGACGGACGACTCACTGCAGGACAAGGTGATTCCAGTCCACTTCGAGGTTGAGGGGAGAGAAGACCGCGGTGAGAAGATTCTGAAGACGGAGGACGGAGACGGCCGGTACCCGCTCCGTGGTGCGGGACACCTACTCGACCGGATGGGGAACCGGCAACTCGACCGGCGGCTCGGAGGTGATTGACGGTGACAGTGATGCTGTGTAACGAGAACGGCGTTCGGATCGACGGAGACAGCAGTGAGCAGCTGTTCGACGAAGAACAACTCGAACACACTGTGTTGTTGTGGGACGGTGACCGCCTCGCGGTTCAGTTTGAGGTCCCCGAGCACGACACGGTGTACTGCGTCGCCGAAGCCGAGAGCTTACACGCCTGCGGAAGGATTCTCGTGACTGAGATTGACGAAATCAACAACGAGACGGCGACCGGCCTGTTGGGTCCGCTGAGCGAGAGGGAAGGTACCGGCGTCGATGACAGGAATGTAGACAACGTAGACGGGTCAGAGGTCGTCGCCGTCCCCGATGCCGACACGGCCGGACGAATCGTCTTCCGGAGACGTGACAAGAACCCCATTGCAGTGTATCAGCAAGAAATGTGGGCTCGTCCCAGTGACATTCCTTTCCGCATCTTGATCGACGACGGCCAGGACGGTGTAGAACTGGTCAACTTAGCTGACGACGGGAGTTCGGAGATAGACTCCGCCACCGAGCAGTCGAACAAGCAGACACCAGACGGACGACGGGAGGCCACGGAGGAACCGACGACCGGCTTTGACTCGACAACCGAACAACCGTCAGGCGGAGACGCAGAGAGGACAGACCGAACGACGGGCAGTTCCGACACGGCGACCGGACAACCGAACGAACGGACAGCAGGTGGGGAGCGAGGTACCGTGGAGACAGAGGCGGGTGACCACGGCGCGACCACCGAACAACCGGACGAACGGACGCCGGACCGCCGGAAGGGTGACGATGCAGACACCGGCGCTGACCGGAACCCGAACGACTCGGTCCACTCGATTCCGACTCGAGTTCGGATATTCAACGGCGACACGGGAACCCAGCGTCTCGACAACGACGCCAGCCAGTCACCGCCGTCGTGGAGTGATAGACCGTCGGCGAAAGAGGATTACAAGAGTAATCTCCGCCTGTTTGCAGACCCCGAAGCGGGGACGTTCCGGTGTTACCTCAACGTCAGGCGGCCCAACCCTGAACAAGAGATTGCGGATGTCTCTGTCGACGAGTCACCTCCGGGTGGGTTTCTCGAGTACTGTGCGCAGGCGGTGGCGAGAGAGATTCGCCGACAAGACTGGCAGGTTGACCCGACTGCCACACAGCCAGAGTTCGACATCCTTCGCGGTGAAGCAGATGTCAAGCGTGTCTGGCCGTACGACGAACAGGAAACAGCCGAGTTGGTGGACATAGATCAGGTCTCACTGGCTGTTCCGGACCGGACAACGGCGATGGGTGTGGTCAAGTCCGTTCGCGAACGCTGGCCCGACGGCACCAGTGTCGCGGTTGCCGGCAGTGGCAGAGACGAGATCAGCGGAGACGCGGACGTCCACATCAAATACAGCAAAACGACGGACGAAGTGACGACGACCGGGGAGGCGAAACGACGACTCGATCAGATTCGGCTGGAAAATGCCACAGCGACTATCGACGACCAGATGTCGTCTCTGGAAGAAAACGCGGTCGAGGAGCGCCTGGGGCACGTGCGCGCCGCAGCGTGGATCGAGAACGCACTCGAACAGGCGCTCGGACCTTCCCGGCGTCGCGACGGACTCCCGTTCGTCGGCAACGATCGAGAGCCCCCGACAGTTCGCCGGACTGGCGAACGGTTCCAGACGAATCTCCGACGGCTGTTCCCGGCCGTGAGCGTTCTGCTCACGCTTGTCGCCGTCGCCGGAACGATCGTTCTCCTCGGACAGTTCGGTGCCGCTCTCGGTGTCTTGACCCGTCGGCTTACGGTTGTTCTGGGTGGGCCGGCGGCGTTTGTCGGTGTCGCTGAGAACGGTCCGGGGCTCCAGGTCTCGGTTTGGCAGCTTCTCCTCGCGACAGCGATCCCCCCGGCTGTGACGGTTCTGGCGTGGGGGTCTCCGATAGCGGTGTTCACCGGACAGGGAGACGCGCTGAACACGGTGTGGCGCTGGTGGCGTTCGGGGGGTATCGAAGATATGCGCCTCAGAGAGTCGACATTCGCCGGAGCCATCGAGACCACCGAGAACGTCGTCGCAAGTCTAAACGACGCCGAGACGGGTGATGTCGAGCCAGACGATGTCGAACAGTTCCTCCAGAACCGTCTCGACGAGTCGGAGTTGCAGGTGACGACGCAGTCCTCGCCGGGGCTGGGTGCGTACTTCTCTCGACGCGTCGTAGCAGACGTTCTCATCGCGGTCACCGTGACCCTCGTCGTACTCCTGCTCCCGTTGTTAGGGGTGATCGGACGGGCAGAGAGTGTGACGCCGTATCTGCCGCTCGCGGTGGTTGCGTCGTTCTTATCATCGTGGCTGGGTGCAGTTGTCGTGCTACAGCGCTTGACGGGCAGAGACGACCCTGAACCGGACGCGGAGTCCGCGATGTCCGACTCCGAATTGGACGCGGAGTCCGCGATGTCCGACTCCGAATTGGACGCGGAGTCCGCGATGTCC
>JAHENP010000049.1 GCA_018609965.1 Haloferacaceae archaeon | reverse complement strand
CTCCTCGTTCGCGGCGCTCGTTTCACTCGCGCCGCTCACTCGTCCACCGTCGGAGCACGCTCCGACGAGGTCTCGCTCACTGCGTTCGCGAGACCCTCGCGCGCTCGCCGCGCCACAAGGGCGCGGCGGCGCGCGCCGACAGCCACCGGACGACGAATCGAGGCTGTCTGGTTTCCCCCGTCGTCTTGTCTGCACACGACCGAGAGTCGTGCCGCGAACAGCCGTCACAAGAGTCCGAATCGTTCTTCGCGGATCGCCGGTAACTTGGAGTATGAACTACCTCCCGTACGCGCTGGCCGCGTTGTTAGCGTACTCGTTCGTCCCGATCCTGATGCGTGAGGGGACCGCCGGCACGGGTGCCGTCCCGAGCAACGTCGCGGTGTTGGTGTCGAACGGTCTGTTGATCCTGATCGCGCTGGGCGTGATGGCCGTCCAAGGGGAGTCGGTCGGTCCACACCTCCGCAAGCCGGAGATGCTGTACGTTCTGGGCGGTGGGTTGTTTCTCGCGGTCGGGATTCTCTCCTACTACCGCGCGCTGTCGCTGGGGCCGGTGTCCGTCGTCACCCCCGTCTTCGGGATGTTCCTCGTGTTGTCGTCGGTCGTGAGCATCGCGTTGCTGGGTGAGAGCTTCACGCTCCGGAAGGCGGCCGGGATCGCACTGGCCGTCGTCGCGGTCGTGTTGGTCGCGGGCGACTGAGACCGCTCATCCGCCGTCGACGGTGTCGTCGACCCGTGTCGCCAGGTCATCGACCGTCTCGTCGAGTCGTTCGACCCGTCGTGTCTGGGTGTCCGTCGCTGCGACGACATCGTCGACCCGGTCGGCGACGGCGGCGGTTCGGTCCACGACGGCGTCGACCTCTTCGCGGGCGTCGTCGAGTCGGTCGGCCTGTCTCGCGGCGCTGTCAGCGACCGCGGCCGTCTGGTCGACGATTTCGTCCGCGACCGTCTGGAGCCGTCTCTGTTCGCGTTCGACCGTTTCGACATCCGTCGCGACGGCCGCCAGCGCGCGCCGGGCGTCCTTGATCCGTGCGACGGTCTCGTCGACAGTGTCGTCGATGGCCACCACCCGTTCACGCACGGTCTCGACTTCCGTCTGTGTGCGTGTCGCCAACTGTTTCACCTCACCGGCGACGACACCGAATCCGTCGCTGCCGTCACCGTCCGCGCGGGCGGCCTCAATGTTCGCGTTCAGCGCCAACAGGTTCGTCCGGTCTGCAATCTCGTCGATTGTCGCCGCGACAGAGCCGACCGCGCTCGCCTGCTCGTCCAGTTTGTCCACGAGCGCGGCCACCGACTCCCCCGTTTGGGTGGCTGTCTCAGCCGACTCGGCGGCCGTCTCGACGGCGTCACTCGCCGCGTCGACGGCCTCCTCCAGTGCCGTCGCCGTCTCGTCAACGGTGTCGGCTCGGTCACACACGTCACGCGCCTCGTTCGCGACAGTCGACAGTTCCTCACGGATCGACTCGACCGCTCGGCGTTGCTCTCCGACCGTCTCCTCGACGGCAGCAGCGTCTGCCGCGGTGTCGGCCAACGAGTCGCGGACGGCTCCCGTCGCGGCGGCGACCTCTTCGGTGATCGCCCGCTGGGTGTCGGTCAGCGCTCGATTCTGCCGGATCACGTCGGTCACGACGGTGTTGACCTGGAACGCACCGACGGTGTCCCCGTTCAATCCCCGGAGCGGGAACCCCTTCGCACGCACCGCCCACAGTTCACCGTCACCCGACTCCCCGGTTCGGGGTTCGTCCTCGACGACCGGCTCGCCGCGCCTGGCGACTGTCTCCGACAACGCCTCCGACTGGTCGTCTGTCCCGACGACCTCGTAGGCCCGCCGTCCGACCGCCGTCTCGCTGTCGACCCCGACGAGTTCGGTCAACGCGTTGTTCCACCCCGCGACCGTCCCGTCGCCGTCGACCACGCCGACAGGGTCCGGGAACGCCTCGACGACCTGCTCGAACAGGTGTTCGAAGAAGTCACGCTGACGACGGAGCGTCTCTCGGCTCTCTCCTCCCCGGATCGGGTCCGGCAACAACTGTCGCGTCTGCACGGGGGGTTGTGAGGGAACCCGGTAGTTGATTCTTTCTGACCGTCTGTGAGAGCGACACGGAGAGAAAAGGTGAAGCCGCGAGTCCCTCTATCTGGGTACATGAGTGCCGACACGATCGAGATGACGGTCCGCGACGCCGAAAAGCGGGACGCCAGCCGCGGGATCGCCCGCGTCCCGCCGGCGACGATGTCGCAGTTGGGGATTCTCTCGGGGGAGACGGCGATCATCGGCGGGGAGACGGAGACGGTGGTGAAGGTGTGGCCCGGCGGCACCGGGATCGACGACGGGGAGATCCGGATCGACGGCGACACCCGGACGAACGCCGGCGTCAGGATCGGCGAACGGGTCACCGTCCGCCCGCAGTCGGTGACGGACGCCGAGGCGATCGCCCTGGCGGCGCCGGCCGCGCTCGGCAACGTCGACATCGACGACGAGACGCTCCGCCGCGCGGCCAAACGCGATCTGGAGGGGCGACCGGTGACCGCTGGCGAACAGACCAGGCTCCAACACCTCGGCGGCAACGTGTTCGTCGTCGAGGACACGGTGCCGGGCGGCGCGGTGCGGGTGACGGACACGACGGAGGTCCGCATCCACCACCCCGACGACGAGGAGACCGCGACCGCGAGCGACGCCGGCGACACCGACCAACCCCGCGAACGGAGCCGACAGTCGGGCGGTGACGGCGGCAACGAGCGCCGGACGGTCACCTACGAAGATATCGGCGGGTTGGACGACGAGTTGGATCTGGTGCGGGAGACGATCGAACTCCCCCTGTCCGAGCCGGAGGTGTTCGCCCGACTCGGGGTCGAACCACCCAAGGGAGTGTTGTTGCACGGCCCGCCCGGCACCGGGAAGACGCTGATCGCGCAGGCGGTCGCCAACGAGGTGGACGCGGAGTTCATCTCCGTCTCCGGCCCGGAGATCACCTCGAAGTACAAAGGCGAGAGTGAGGAACGCCTCCGTGAGCGGTTCCAGGAGGCAAACGAGAACTCCCCGGCGATCATCTTCTTCGACGAGATCGACTCCATCGCCGGCCAACGAGACGACGGCGGCGACATGGAAAACCGGATGGTCGGCCAGTTGTTGTCGCTGATGGACGGGTTAGACGCCAGCGAGGACGTGATCGTGATCGGTGCGACGAACCGCGCGGACGCGCTCGACCCCGCACTCCGGCGTGGCGGGCGGTTCGACCGCGAGATCGAGATCGGCGTCCCCGGTGAGACCGGGCGCCGGGAGATTTTCGAGGTCCACACCCGACGGATGCCGACGGCCGACGACGTGGATCTCGACCGACTGGCCGGGCGGACCCATGGGTTTGTCGGCGCCGACGTGGACGCACTGACGACGGAGGCGGCGCTGACGGCGCTCCGGCGGGCACGCCGCGACGACAGCGACGTGGATCTGGGCGACGTGACCGTCACGCAGAGCGACTTCGAGGCCGCGATGGCGGAGGTCGAACCGTCCGCGATGCGGGAGTACGTCGCCGAACAGCCGACGACCACATACGAGGATGTCGGCGGGCTGTCGGAGGCGAAGGAGGCGCTCGAACGGGCGGTGACCTGGCCGTTGGAGTACGGGCCGTTGTTCGACGCCGCGGGCGCGGACCCACCGACCGGGGTGTTGCTGCACGGGCCGCCCGGCACCGGGAAGACGCTCCTCGCGCGCGCCATCGCCGGCGAGTCGGAGGTGAACTTCATTCAGGTCGCCGGCCCCGAACTGCTCGACCGCTACGTCGGCGAGTCCGAGAAGGCGGTCCGGGAGGTGTTCGAGCGCGCCCGTCAGGCCGCGCCGAGTATCGTCTTCTTCGACGAGATCGACGCCATCGCGGGTGACCGGGAGTTCGGCGGCGACTCGGCGGTGGGCGAGCGGGTGGTCTCACAGCTGCTGACGGAGTTCGATCGCGCGGCAGACGACCCGAACCTGGCCGTGCTCGCGGCGACGAACCGGAAGGAGTCGTTAGACGACGCCCTGTTGCGCCCCGGTCGGTTGGAGCAACACGTCGAGGTGCCGCGTCCAGACGAGTCCGCCCGGGAGGCGATCCTCGCGGTCCACACCGCCGACACGCCGACCGCCGAGGGGGTCGAGGTCGAGACGTTGGCCGCAGAGACGGACGGTTACTCCGGTGCCGACCTCACTGCCGTCGCCCGCGAGGCGACGATGCGAGCGGTCGAACGGGTCGCGGACGCGTACGACGACAACGCCAACGACCACGCCACGGAGATCTCTGTCACCCGTGAGGACTTCGAGGCCGCGCTCGACACCGTCTCGCCGTCGTAGTCCGCGACACTGTCTTTCCACACCGACGAGAATCAATCTATACTGTTAGACTGGTATCCCTTCTCACGGCTAGACTGTTAGAACCAACGTAGAGGTAGGTACACCCACTACGTCTGTGTATGTCAGCAGACGAGTGGGAACGTGCACACGAGGCGACGGGCGAGGGCAACAACCGTGTCGTTCAGGAACGGCTCCACGCGGCAGACGGTGTCGAGCTGTTCGCGGTCCGGGTGCCGGCCGACGGCGTCTGGCGGCCACGGCGTCGCGGTGCCGCCTACGGCTACGTCGCCGGCGGGTCGGCGACGCTCGCGTGGGGTGCCGGTCCGGCGGCGCGGGTTTCGGCGGACGCCGACGAGTTCTTCCGCGTGCCGGCGGGGACGCCGCCGGCCGTCCACGCGACGGACGGGTCGGCCCGGCTGCTCGTCGCCTTTGACACGGGCGTGACGGGTGCGGCGGACGCCGACTGGCCGTCCGCGACCGCCGACGGCACGGTCGTCACCACCGCGACCGACGGCGGCGTGGTGTCGAAGTCGGCCGGCGGGACCCCGACCGGCCGCGACGCTGCCGCACGGCCGGCAGACACGTCCCTCACCGCCGAGGACCCGACGGCCCGTGCCGCGGCGACGACCGTCGCCGGGCGCGACGACTGGGGGTCGGCCGGCGAGTTGGAGAACGTCGAGCGCCGGAGCCCGTTCCCGGACGACGACGTGCGGATGGTCCGGGGCCACTCCAGCGGTGAGATTGTCTCCGAGTGGCACCACCACCACGACAACCACGTGTTCGGGTTCGTCCTCGGGGGCGACGGCTACGTCGAGTGGGGCACCGGCGAGGGTGAACGGTTGTTCGTCGCCGCCGGGGAGTGTTTCCACATCCCCGCGGGGTTCGTCCACCGCGACCGCAGTGACAGCGCCGGCGACCAGGAGTTCGTTCTCTGGCTCACCGGCTCCGAGCCGCGCACCCTGCCGGCCGAGGAGACGGACCGCTGAGCCACTCGCTCTGCTGGCGCGTCCGCCCTGCTGACACACTCGCCGACGCTGACACGCTGTTCCTGCTGACACGCGGGTCCCCGCCCGCGGCGGACACGTTCCGCGACGTGCCCGTTCGTGGTGGCCCGCTGGCTTTCTGACGCACGTCAGACCACGGCAACTGGCGAGACTGACGACGGGTTGGGAGAGCCGACAGCACGTCACAGCGACAGCCGCGGCGCTACGCGTCTCACAGACAGACAGACACCGCGACAACGACGCGTTACGAGGCCTCTGGTTCGCGATCTCCGACGGGAAGGAAGCTGCCGTTTATGTCCCACTCGTGAATACAGTACGGTACGCCCGGATCGTCTACGGCACGCCACGACGTGGCCGACTCGTCCCACCGCTCTCGTCGGCCACAACACTCACACGCTCGCTCGTTTGGATGTCGGATGGTCGGTGACATCTGTTACCACGTCGTTAGGACTACGCTTCGAATAAAAGCTACGGACCGACGCACCGACGCACCGACCTTTTTCGCTCCTTGGGTGCGCGCTCCGCGCGCACCCAAGGAAAAAATGTCGATCAAAAAACGCTCGCTCGTTCCCTCACTTCGTTCGGTCTCTCGCTCGCGTCTGCTGTCGTGGTGCCGGACCGCACCCGCACCGCGACCGCATCTGCTCCACACCCGCACCGCGACCGCATCTGCTCCACACCCGCACCGCGACCGCTCCGCACCCGTACTCGTGAACCAGACCACGTAATCGCCCGACATCAGACTGTCGACCGGGAGCGCGGGGCGCGCCACGGACGCGCGCCCCGCGGGGAGGCTGGGGGCTACCTGCGTCCCGACAGTCGACTCCCGTGTGGCGAACTCGGAAAAAAGGTCACAAACACCCTGCTGGGCAAATCTACGAGTCGCGACTGTACTCTGCGAGTTTCCAAGACGACGACAGTCCGAGCTGCTGTTCCACAGGACGCCGGATGCACTCGGTGCCATACTGCCGAAGACGGTGTCTGGGTCGGTTCCGGCCAAGCTCGCACACTCGTGGTGCGGCGGTGGTGGTGCGGTCGCGGTGCGGGTGCGGTCCGGCACCACGACAGCAGACGCGAGCGCGCCGCTCTGCGGCGCGCTCGCGCTTTTTGATCGACATTTTTTCCTTGGGGTGGCCGACCGCAGGGAGGCCACCCCAAGGAGTGAAAAAGGTCGGTTCTAGAGCTCCTGGACAATCTCCGGGTTGCGGAGCGTCGAGGTGTCACCCAGATCGTCGTCGTTGGCGACGTCTTCAAGGAGGCGGCGCATGATCTTCCCCGAGCGAGTTTTCGGGAGCTCGGGGGTGAACTGCACGGATTCGGGGCGGGCGATCGGCCCGATGGCGTCCTCGACGGCGCCGACGATCTCCTCGCGGAACGCGTCACTCTCGGGTTGGCCGTCCTCGGTGATCACGTAGGCGTACACCGCCTCACCCTTCACCTCGTGGTCGCCGCCGACGACCGCCGCCTCGGCGACCCCCTCACAGCCGACGATCGCCGACTCGATCTCCATCGTCCCCAGCCGGTGGCCGGAGACGTTGATCACGTCGTCGACGCGACCGAGTACGGTGATGTAGCCGTCTTCGTCGACCTTCGCGCCGTCCTCGGGGAAGTACACCCAGTCGTCGGGGTCGTCACTATCGGTGTCGGAGAACTCCGCCCAGTACTCCTCGACGTAGCGCTCGTCGTTCTGGTAGAGCGTGCGGAGCATCCCGGGCCACGGCTTCTGGACCGTGAGATACCCTGCCTGTCCCGGCTCGACCGACTCCCCGTTCGGGCCGACAACCTGCGCGTCGACACCGGGGAGCGGGCGGCCGGCGGCGCCGGGTTTCATTCTCGACACGCCCGGGAGTGTCGTCACCATCATCCCGCCCGTCTCCGTCTGCCACCAGGTGTCGACCACCGGACACTCCCCGTCGCCGACGTGTTCGTAGTACCAGTTCCACGCCCGCGGGTTGATCGGCTCCCCGACCGTCCCGAGCAGGCGCAGCGACGAGAGGTCGTGGGCGTCGACGTGCTCCGTTCCCCACTTCATGAACGCCCGGATCGCCGTCGGCGCGGTGTACAGTTGGGTGGCGTCGTACCGTTCGACGATCTCCCACAGCCGGTCACGCGCCGGGTAGTCGGGGGCGCCCTCGTACAGCATCGTCGTCGTCCCGAGCGCGAGCGGGCCGTAGACGATGTAGCTGTGGCCGGTGATCCAGCCGATGTCGGCAGAACAGAAGTAGGTGTCCTCGGGTTTCACGTCGAGCACCGCCTGCGAGGTCCAGCTTACCCACGAGAGGTAGCCGCCGGTGGTGTGTTTCACCCCCTTCGGTTGCCCGGTTGTCCCGGAGGTGTACATCAGGAACAACATGTCCTCGGCGTCACGCGCAACCGGGTCAACCGTCGCGCCGGCGTGGTCCGCGACGAGCGTGTCGTAGTCGTGGTGGTCGTCCGATAGGTCGTGGCCGTGGTCGTCCGCACCCAGTCGGTCGACGACGACCGTCGTCACGTCGTGGGCGACCGCGTCGAGTCCGTCGGCCGCCTTCTCGAAGTGGTCGAGCGCGTCCCCGCGCCGGTAGTAGCCGTCACAGGTGACGAGATACTCCGAGTCGGCCGCCTCCATCCGGGTCGCCAGCGCGTCCGCAGAGAAGCCGGCGAAGACGACGCTGTGGGGTGCGCCGATGCGTGCACACGCCAGCATCGCGACCGGAAGCTCCGGGAGCATCGGCATGTACATCGTCACGACATCGTCCTCCTCGACACCCAACCCCCGGAGCGCGGCCGCGAACTCGTTCACCTCGCGGTGGAGTTCCGCGTAGGTGTACGTCTCGTTCGCCTCGTCGGTCGGCTCGCCGACCCACTCGATTGCCGCCTCCTCGCCGCGGTCGTCGAGGTGGCGGTCGAGACAGTTTGTCGAGGCGTTCAGCGAGCCGCCGGTGAACCACTCGAAGAACGGGGGCTGGGAGTCGTCCAACACGGTGTCGTACGACGCCTCCCAGTCGAGCAGGTCGGCCGCTTGCTCCCAACACTCCGGCCACTCGGCGTCGAACCCGTCGTAGAGTGCGGGGTCGGCGACGTTGGCCTGCTCGGTGAACGACGCCGGCGGATCGAACGACTCCTCGGCCACCAGCCGTGCCTCCAGCTCCGGTTCGGAGTCAGACATACGAAACGGGTCGGCGCGAACCGGCTTAAATCTGTGCGCCACTCTGAGTAGAGAACAAAACTCGGTGCCGAGTAACAGATTCGACTCTGCACGAACAGGCCGCCGGATTCAGGATGCCACCGCCCGGAGAGGGCGGCATGAGCAAGGTGTCGGCAGACGACCGACAGTACCACGTCGACGGGGAACTCGTCGCGGCGAGTGAGGCGACGGTGAGCGTTCACGATCGCGGGTTCGCGTACGGCGACGCGGTCTTCGAGACGATCCGGGTGTACGGGGGTGTGCCGTTCCGGTGGGCGGCCCACGCCGGGCGACTGGCCGAGTCGGCGGCAGCGTTGTCGCTTCCGTTGCCGGTCGAGACGGCGGAACTGCGGGCGCGAGTGATCGAGACGCTGGCCGCGAACGACTTGCAGGAGGCGACGGTGAAGCTGTCGGTGACCCGCGGGAGCGACACACGTGGGTTGACCCCGTCGGCGGAGCCGGAGCCGACGGTCGTGGTGACGGTCTCCCCATTGTCGCGTGGCGGCACCGCCGGTGAGCGGATGTGGGACGAGCCCGCGCGGCTCCAGACGGCCAAGACCCGGCGGGTGCCGGACCGCGCGCTCCCGTCGGAGGCGAAGACACAAAACTACCTCAACCAGATCCTCGCGCGGCTGGAGACGCGGGTCAGCGACGCGACGGAGGCGCTCGTGCTCGACACGGACGGCTACGTCGCGGAGGCGGCGACGGCCAACCTCTGGTTCGTCGCCGACGACGCGCTCCGCACCCCCTCGTTGGAGGGGCCGGTGTTGCCGGGGATCACCCGAGAGACGGTGTTAGAACTCGCGAGAGCGGAGGGGATTCCGGTCGAAGAGGGGCGGTACGAGCCAGACGACGTGCGCGCGGCCGACGAGGCGTTTCTCACCTCGTCGATCCGGGAGGTGAAACCGATCGCGACTGTTGACGGTGTCGCGGTGGGTGGGGGACCGGTGACGACACTCGTCGGGCGACTGTACGACGCTCGTGTCGACGCGGCGTGTTACGACGAGAACAACGACGGCGGGAGCGACAGCCCCAGAGAAGAGACGGACTCTGGCGAGACGGCACCACAGGAGGGCACAGACGACAGTCAGCCCAGCGGGCCGTAGGCGAACGCCCACACCGCACCGACACCCAGCAACGCGACCAGTCCGGCGACCAGCGTCAGCCCAACGAGCACCCGCGCCGTCGCTCCTTTGCCGTCGTCTTCGTGGTCGTGGCGGCCGTGTCCGTCGCTCCCACCTGCCGGCTCCGTCTCCTCGCGTGTCACACCTGCCGTAGCGGCGGCACCGTCATGAACGGTGTGGCTCCAGGTGGTCGGCTCAGGCGACAACGGTGGCGGGCCGACACCCCACACCCTGGCCACCGACTGCGCGGGGGGCTCTGGAGTCGCCCTCTCAGTGGTCGGTCAGCGCATCTCTCGGAGGGGGTAGGTCGCGTCT
>JAHENP010000048.1 GCA_018609965.1 Haloferacaceae archaeon | reverse complement strand
GACGATCGAGGGGACGACCGCGGCGAACGCGAACCGAACGCGGGCAAGCGGGCGGCACAAAACACCGCGCGGGTCCACGACGCCAGCAAGGGGAACCCGGAGTGGATCGAGGACGGCACCGACTACGAGGACGACCAGCTCCCGTATCTGGTCTCCGACTACGGCCAGCGGGCAGAACGCGCCCGACAGGACGCTGGACTGACCGTCGAGGAGTTGGCGGCCGAACTCGACGTGACGGAAGACGAGGTGTTGGCGGTCGAACAGGGGCGTGCCGCGCGAGCGAACGTCGGCGGCTCCGTCGTCGCCTCGTTGGAGTCGTTCCTGGAGACGGAACTCGTCGAGGAGTGACGACACCCGGAGGTGGGTGATCGAGCGAGAACACGGTGGTCACCGACCCCGGCGTTGATGTGGCCGTGGTCGTTCACTGCGTGTGTGACAACGACACTTGCCCCCGCGAACCCGACGGTCCGTGAGTTCGAGACGACCGTCGAAGCGGTCGACGGCCGGGACGTGTGGCTCTCGGAGACGTACTTCTACGCGGCGTCCGGTGGACAGCCCGCCGACCGTGGCACACTCGGCGGGACGGCCGTCGAACACGTCACCGACGAGGACGGTGTCGTCCACAGACTCGCCACGCGACCGGCGTTCGAGCCGGGCGAGACGGTGACGGGTGTGATCGACGACGCGTTCCGGACGTACTGCACTCGCGCACACACCGCGAGCCACCTGCTCTACGGCGCCGGGAGACAGCTGCTCGACGACCTGGGGTACGGCGGGTTCGGGATCGGCGAGGAGAAGGTCCGGGTCGACTTCACGACGCCCACCGAGATCGACGACGAGACGCTGGTCGAACTGGAACGGCTGGCGAACCGCGCCGTCTGGGAGTCACGACCCGTGTCGTGGGAAGCGGTGCCGGTCGCGGAGGCACGCGACCGCGACCGGGTGTCGTTCAACGCCAAAACCGAGGAGGGAGTGATGGCCGAGGCCGACACGGTCAGAGTCGTCACGATCGAGGAGTGGGACTGGGCCGCCTGCGGCGGCACTCACGTCTCGAACACCAGCGAGATCGGCCCGGTGACGGTGCAGTCCCGGTCGAACCCAGGCGAGGGGATGACCCGCGTCGAGTTCGCGGTCGGCCCGAGTGGGATCGACCGTCACGCGACGGTTCACGCGAACGCCCGCGAGACGGCGACACGGCTCGACACCAACCTCGACAGCCTCCCGGAAGAGGCCGCCGCGCTACGGGAGCGGGTCGAGGCGCTGGAGTCGGAGCTGTCAGACCTACGAGCGCAGGCACTCGACGCGGCACTGTCGGGGCTCGCGACTGTCGAACGGGACGGGATCACTTGGCAAGTCGGGAGTGTCGCGGGGTTCGACCCGAACGATGTCGGCGAGCGGGCACAGGATCACGTCGACACGGACACACCGGTCGTCGCGGTCGTCGGCGACGGACAGGCGCCGTTCGTCGTCGTCGCAACGGACGGCACTGTCGACGCCGGCGAGATTGTCGACGATCTGACCGCGGAGTTCGGTGGTGGCGGCGGTGGTGGGCCGACGTTCGCGCAAGGCGGCGGGTTGAGCGCCGACAGCGGCCGGGTCGTCGCGTGGCTCCGAGGAGAGTGAGCCCGCCGAGCGGTCGCCGCCACAGCCGTCACACACCGAGCCGCCCCGGAGAGTTATACTCGGGTGGCGCCAACACCGCGTGTGACCACGCGCGAGCAGGGGTACGATGCCGTCGTCTACGACCTCGACGGGACGCTCGTCGATCTCGCAGTGTCGTGGGACACCGTCACGAGCGACGCCCGAGAGCTGTTCGCCGCCCACGGCCACGAGACAGACGACAGCCTCTGGCAGTTGCTCGACACCGCAAGGGAGGTTGGGCTCCAGACGGAGCTGGAGACGGTGATCGCCGATCACGAACGCGCCGGCGCTCGGGCGTCGACAACGGCACCGTGCGCGACTGAACTGCCGCTCGCGGTGCCGACGGGTGTCTGTTCGCTCAACTCCGAGTCGGCGTGTCGGGTCGCGCTAAATACACACGATACCGCGGGCGCAGTCGACGCCGTCGTCGGTCGAGACACCGTCCCGGAACGGAAACCAGAGCCGGAGCCGCTCGTCGAGACGCTCGACCGACTCGACGCCGGCTCTCGGGCGGTGTTCGTCGGCGACTCCCGTCGGGACGCGGTCGCAGCCGAACGCGCGGGTGTCGACTTCGAGTGGGTCGGCGCCGAGGGACCGTAGCTACGCTCCTTCACGAGGCGTGTCGGGCTCGCCGAGATCACCGTCCGGCGTCTCGCCGACTCTGTCGTCCGTGTCGTCGTCCGCATTCGCAGTGTCCTTCTGTCTGTCGTCGGAGTCGTCTGTGTCGGGGTCGTCCGCAGCGGAGTCATCGAGGGTTGAGTCGTCCGACTCGGCGGCCCGCGCGGCGTAGAGATAGACGGCGACACTCGTCACCAGCCAGACGACTGCACCGACACGGAGCGCGAACTCGGCGCGGGCCGCCCAGGTGTCCTGTGGTGGCGCGACGAGCGAGAGGAGCGCGACGACCGGTGCGCCGACGAGGATCGTCGTGACGAACGTCGTTTGCATCACCCAGCCGTAGTCGACACCGTCCGGGTCGTGACGTTCGACGCGCTCCGGCACGGACGGGTTTGTGTGACGACGGGCTAAGCCGTGTCGGTTCGCGCCGTCGGCTCCGACCACACGGCTTTAGCCGTCCGCTCGTCACTGTCGGTCCGTGACGACGACGCGCGATTTGCGAGAGGCGGCGGGTACGGAGCCGATCACGATGCTGACGGCGTACGACGCGTCGACGGCGGCGGTCGTCGAAGAGGCCGAAATCGACGTGATCCTCGTCGGCGACAGCATGGGGAACACGGTGTTGGGGTACGACTCGACGCTCCCGGTGACGGTCGAGGAGGTTCAGAGCCGGACCGCGGCCGTCGCGCGGGCGACGACAGAGCCGTTGGTCGTCGCCGACATGCCGTTCCTCTCGTTTGGCGTCTCTGAAGCTGACAGTGTCGAGAACGCCGGACGGATGCTCAAGGAGGCGGACGCGGACGCGGTGAAGTTGGAGTGTGGCCCACACACCGTCGAGACGACCGAACGGCTCGTGGAGGTGGGTGTGCCGGTTATGGCACACCTCGGGCTCACACCACAACACGTCAACCAACTGGGTGGGTACCGCCGGCAGGGGACCGACGAGGCCGCCGCGAGGGAGTTGTTGGAGTTGGCAGAAGCACACGAGGAAGCGGGCGCGTTCGCGCTCGTGTTGGAACACGTGCCGGCGAATCTCGCCGAGCAGGTGACGGCGGCGTTGGAGACTCCGACGATCGGGATCGGCGCCGGACCGGAGACGGACGGGCAGGTGCTCGTGATCACGGACGTGTTGGGGCTCAGCGAGCGGGCGCCGCCGTTCGCCGAACAGTTCGGCGACGTGCGCGAGGAGATGGCCGACGCCGTCGAGTCGTTCCGGACGGCCGTCGAGGAGAGGGAGTTCCCGGCGGAGGAACACAGCCACCACGAGTCGGAGTTGGACGACATCTACTGACCGGTCGAGACCCTAGAGCGGTGGAGCGAACAGGCGACACTGCGGCGCGAGGCCGGCGTCTCCCGAGTCGTCGTGTCGCACACCCGCTGGCGACCCGGGTTCGTCGTCCGAGGACGAGGGGTGTGCTCCCGGCTCCGTATTTCAATCTTTTTGCCTGTTTTCGTCGCTCGACGCTGTCCACCACCTCCGTCGGTCGATGTCGCCCGTTCACTGGGGTCGGTCGATGTCGCCCGTTCACTGGGGTCGGTCGATGTCACCCGTTCACTGGAGCCGGTCGAGAAACGCGGACAACGCCCCACAGAACGCCTGCGGGCGTTCGAGCATCGCCAGATGTGCGGCGTCCTCGATCACACCCAGTTCACACCGCCGGATCTCTGCCGACAGCGTCTCGTGGTACGACACCGGGGTGAGGCGGTCGTGTTCACCGACGAGCGCGAGCGCCGGCACCTCGATCTCACCGAGTCGGTCGCGCACGTCGAACGCGTGACTCGTCTGGAAGTCGCGTTCTGTCACCGCGCGCCCGGTCGCGTGCATCGCCTCCGCCGAGGCAGTCGTGTACTCTGCGTCTGCGGCGTGGAACAACCGGTCTGGCGCGTGGAGGAAGTCGACCGCCCGGTCGAAGTCCTCCGCGAGCCACGAGAGGAGGTCGTCCAACACCGGGAGGCGCGGTCCGGTGCCGGCGAGCACCAGCCCGTCGAGGGGTACGTCGCGTTCAACTGCGACCCACAACGCGACCGCGCCGCCCAACGAGTTGCCGACGAGCACCCGCGTGTCCGTTGCCGCCGCGACCGCGGCCACGTCGTCGGCATACACGCTCAGCGTTTCGGTGCCGGCGTCGGCACTGGTGTCGTCGCTGTCCCCGTGGCCGGAGAGATCGAGCGTGGTCACCGGTGTCTCGTCCGCGAGTCTCGCCTGCGGTTTCCACACCTCGCGGGTCCCACCGCTCCCGTGGACACACAGCAGTCCCGGCCCGGTTCCGCCGCGGTCGAACGTCTCGTAAGCGGTCTCCCGGCCGTGGTGTGTCACGGACTTCATACGGGAAGTCGACGGCCGGCACGCAAAAGTGAGTCGCACGGCGATCATCCGAACAGATTTGTTGCTCTGATCGAACAGTGTAGTCGATGCCGACGAAAGCCGCCGGCTCACACACACTGTCCGCGTTGGTCGCGTTGCTCGCGAGTCAAACGCTCTCGAAGTACGTCTGGCAGGTACTCCCGTCGCTCGGTGAAGCCTCACAGACGGCACTGACCGTCGTGAACTCCGTTCCGGCCGTCTCGGTGCCCACCGGTTCCGAGGCCGCTGGAGCGGTGTTGGTGATCATCGCCGTGACCGCCGTGTGGGAGGTGATACACTTCGTGCGGACGGCGTCGTGACGGTCGGCGACATCGTGACGGGCGGCGATGTCACGGGAAGCGACGATGTCGCGAGAGAGCGACGATATCCCCGCGACCGTCGACTCGTCTGGGAGCGGCGGGTGTCCGACACACACACCAGCCTCGGCCGCCACCGTCCACGCATGAGCGAGCGACTCGACACGCCGGTGTTGGACGACCACCTCCACCTCGATCCCGACCACGGCCGGGGGATGGACGCGGTCGACGACTTCGCGCGGCTGGGTGGCACCCACTTACTCGTCGTCAACAAACCCTCCTGGCACCTCGGCGACCTGCCGGAGACGGCCGCCGACTTCGAACACGTCTTCGAGACGACGGTCACGGTCGTCGAGCGGGCCAGCCAACGGCTCTCTGGGCGGGCGTGGCCAGTGTTGGGCGTCCATCCCGGACTCATCTCGAAGCTGGTGGAGGCGGGTCACGACCCCGAAGACGCCGGGGAGATCATGCGCGCGGGGCTGTCGCGGGCCGTCGACTACGTCGCGAACGGCCGGGCGCTGGCGCTGAAATCCGGGCGGCCACACTACGAGGTGTCCGACGCCGTCTGGGCGGCCTCGAACGAGACCACCCGCCACGCGTTCGGACTCGGCGCCGACCACGACTGTGCCGTCCAGCTCCACACGGAGGCCAGCCGGGCACAGCCGGAGTTGGCGACGTGGGCCGAGGAACGCGGGCTCTCCCCGCACCGCGTCGTGAAACACTACGCGTACGGAGAACTCGACGGCCCGACACCGAGCGTGATGTGTGAGAAGGCGTATCTGGAGACAGCCGTCGAACGCGGCGAACCGTTCCTGATGGAGACGGACTTCGTCGACGACTCGGACCGGCCCGGTGCGGTGATGGGCCCCAAGACCGTCCCACGACGGGTTCGGTGGCTGTTGGAGCAGGGCCACGACGACGCCGTCCGGCTGGCACACGTCGAGACGCCCCGCGAGGTGTACGGAATCGACACACAGGCGACGCTGGACCGCGACGGGTCATAGCCGACGGGGACGAATCGTAGTCGACGAAGACGAGCCGCAGGCGAGGGAGACGAATCGGAGCCGACGACATCAGCCACACCGAGCCGGCGTCACGCCGGCGTCGCGACGAACACTGTCCGACCGTCGTCGCCCGGGCCGAACCCGTCGTGGGTCTCGACGGTGAGACCGGCAGCCCGGAGGGCGTCCACAATCTCTCGGTCGTCGAACGGCGTCACCGGTCGACTGTTGACGAACGCCTCTCCCTCCGGTGGGACGACGACACTGTTCCAGTCAAGACGGCCGTCCTCGCGGGGTTGCAGCTGGACGATTCGAGCGTACGTTCCCTGCGCCGTCTCGCCGACGTCGAGCGCCGGCCCGTCGTGGCCATCTGGCGGGAGCCGGGAGGCGTCGAAGACGAGCACACCGTCGTCGGCGAGTCGGTCGCCGAGCGCGGCGACAGCCGGCTCCAACCCCTCTGGCGGGAGGTGGCTGATCACACCCCGGAAGGCGACGACGACCGGAAACGTCCTGGTGACAGGGAGCGACGGGAGCCCACCGACGACGAGCCGTGCGTCCAACCCAGGGAACTTCCGGCGGGCGCGGTCGAGCATCGGCTCGTTGGGGTCGACACCGGCCACGTCGAAGCCGGCGGCGACGAGCCGCTGGGTGTGTTCACCGGTGCCACAGCCCACCTCCAACAGCTCCGTCGGTGGGTCCGCGAGCCGGCCGTCGGCGACGCTGGCCGCGTCGTGGCGGTCGGCGGCCGCCAGCAGGAACGACACGTCGCGGTCGTAGTCCCACGCCGACTGGACCGCGTCGTACAGTTCGGGGTGTTCCGTGTACAGGCGATCCGTCACGGACGGGTCCGCGAGCGCGACCGACCAGAGTGTTGTGGCGACTCTCACGGTCTGCGAGTGCCGTACGCGACACCCCTCTGACGGAGATCGGGGGTGGTCGATACGGAGGGCTTATCCGGCCGGCACGGGAGGGTAGTGGTATGAGCGACCCGGACGAGACGTTCTACACCGAAGAGCGGTGGCAGAACT
The DNA here is from genome assembly GCA_018609965.1 of Haloferacaceae archaeon. Taxonomy (GTDB): domain Archaea; phylum Halobacteriota; class Halobacteria; order Halobacteriales; family Haloferacaceae; genus JAHENP01. Next base: position 5,878 of record JAHENP010000048.1, on the reverse strand, counting down.
GGTTGGACCGCGTGGCCGACCAGGAGCTGGACCCGGAAGACGAAGAGTCGGCCCGACTGCTGCTCAACCTCCAAGACGACGCCGCCATCGCGGTCGCGAAGATCGTCCGTGCGTTCGAGGACGACCGTCTCGACGAGGACGCCGCCGTCGAGGAGGTTGCGGGCGTCCGTGACGTGGTGCTCGCGGAGGTGGAGATGGACGACGAGGAGACGGCGATGCTGATCGACGGGGTCCAGACGAGTCTCGTCCCCGTGTTCTACGCCGCAGAGGAGTACGTTGTCGGCGGCACCGCCGAGGAGGGAACCGTCGCGGAGTACGTCGAGGCGGCCGCCGACGCCGAGGCGGGTGACGATGTTGACGCCGCTCTGGGCTACCTCGTCCAAGCGGGCACGTTGATCGTCGACGGCGCGGACCTCCCGATGGAACTCGCCGAGAGCCTAGAGTACGGGCTGGTCTCGGAGTGGGTCAACGGGCTCGACTCGTTGCAGACCGCGATGGCCGACCCCGAGGTCGTTGAGGAAAACGACGAGGATTGAGTCGTCGACCCGCCGGGTCACCCGTAGCCTTTTGAGCGAACACCGGGTACAAGCACACATGCGGTTCTGGGGGGACGACAGAGGTCAGTCAGTCGTCATCGGAGCAGTGATCCTATTCGGCTTTCTGGTGGTCGCGATGTCCACCTACCAGGCGACCGTCGTCCCCCAACAGAACAGTCAGGTGGAGTTCAGCCACGAGCAGACGGTGCGGAACGACTTTGTCGGCGTGCGTGACGCCGTCGTCACGGCGGGAACGACCGGCGAGACCGCACCCGCCGCGGTGAAGCTCGGCACGCGGTTCCCTGGCCGGACGTTGTTCGTCAACCCGCCGCCGACGGTCGGCCGGATCGAGACCGGCGAGCCACAGAACGTGACGCTGAACGTCTCGAACGCCGAGTTCAACACCGGCGTTCCCGGAGAGCGAGCCGAGACCGAGGAGGGGTGGCCGACCGCGGCGGCGACGAACGGCAACTACACCAGCCGGCCGCTCATCTACACACCGCAGTACCGCTCGTACGACGGCGGGCCAGAGAACCTCACCCTGGAGCTGTCACACGCGGTGGCGACGTACGCCGGCGGGGAGCGACTGAACCTCACGCAGTCGCCGTTGCTCGTTTCCGGCGACCGCGTCACGTTGTTCCTGCTGAAGGGGAACCTGAGTGAGGCGGGCGTCGACGAGGTGACGTTGGAGCCGAGTGCGGTGAGTCCAGTCGACGATCGCGTGCGGGTCTCGAACTTCAACGTCACCGTGCCGACGACGCTGTCGCCCGCCGGGTACGAGACCGTCCTGACCCGTGGTAACCAGGTTGACGACGCGGACGTGATCGTGACTGAGAACACGAGTCGCCGGGCGGTAGACGTGCGGTTCCCCGGCAACTACAGTCTCGGTGTCGCCGCGGTGTCCGTCGGCCGCCACCGGGAACAGCGCCGGGCCGCAGCCGTCGACTTCGTCTCCGTCGAACGGAACGTCACGCAGGGTGAGTCCGCCCGAGTGGTCGTCCGGGTGCGCGACCAGTACGGCAACCCGTTGCCGGGCGCGACCGTGGTCGCGAACGCGACAGGAGTCGGCAACGAGAGTCAGTCGACGGACGGGAGCGGTCGAACGGCCTTCCAGTTCGACACCAACGGCACAAGCGGGCCAGTCGACGTGAACGTCACCCTGAACCGTAGCGGGTTCGATGTCGAAGAGCGGCTGGGCAGTCCCGAGTTCGATCAGTCGACGGCGGAGAACGCGACGGCGAACGTAACCGTCGAAGACGGGGGTCCGGCTACCCCATCGCCGTTTCCGCCTTCCAATCCAAGCGGCGTTGCGATCTCGTGGAACACCTCCGGAATGACGGCGACAGCGGGTGTTCGGTACTTCTCTGACAATCAGACGCTGGTTGTCAACCGGTCTGAGGTCGGGGATCGGTTCACCGCCCTGGCGAACGCGACGAACGCGACCGACGGCTCCGGCGTCAGTGGGGTGCAGTTGGACTTCGCTTCGGGGAACGCGAGCGCCGTGGATTTCGGCGTCAGTGGGTCAAACGAGCCGGGGCCGACCGATGTCAACGGAGAGTTGTCGTCACCGGCCGAGGTGTCAGTAAACGGCTCGACCAACATCAGCTTGTTCGGCGCATCGACAGGCGCCACGCTGCGTGTGAAAACAGTAGGTGCGGACCTCTCGCCTGCCCCGCCGAGTGGCGAGGCGTTCGCCGACAGCAACCAGAACGGACTGTACGACCCTGGAGAAGAGACGTATCGAAAGTCAGAGCTGAACGACTTCGACAAGAACGTCCACCTCGTGATCCCGGGAACGGTCGGCACGGTAAACAGCGGTGGGGACCGCTTGCGAATCGAAGCAAAAAGCGTCACATCGCGGGTATCTCTCGAAACCGGCGGCGGACGGCTCACTGTCACGGCAACGCAGGAGCGTGTGGAGTTCACCGACGGGACGACCGTCGACTCCGGAGGGTCGAAGCTGGAGATGCGCGCCACGGGCCATATTCGTATTGACGAAATGACACTCGACTCCGGAGGCGCCACCATCACACTCGGTGGGACAGGCGTCTACGGTGAGGCCGCCACACTCAACACCGGCGGGTCGCGGCTCTCGGTCGACGCAGGCAGTTCAGATCTGCGGTTTTCCCGCGCCCGACTCAGTTCGAACGGCGGAAGAGTCAATCTCGACACGGACGCCGAACTCCGACTCGAAGACGCGAGCGTCGACTCGAACGGAGCAAAGACCACACTCACCGCGGACGACGTGTTCGCAGAGGGGTTCGAGAGCACGGCTGGCGGTGAGTTTAGCGTCGATGCCACTGGGCGCGTTGACGTGACCGGTGCAACAATCAGGACGAACGGCAATGCGTTCACACTCACAGCCGGCGGGGCCGTCCTCGCCGACGGCATCGTCGTCAACACGAACGGCTCACCACTCAGGGTGGAAGCCGAGAACGGCGACGACGTTCGGCTGAGAGGGGGTCGATTCGACACGAACGGTGCCGTGTTCGATGTCATCACCGACGGGGGGACCGTCTGTATTAACGGGAGTCCAGACACCGGGCGGCGGACGGAAATTCGCACCAACGGGGCGAAACCGCGGGTCACGGACGCCGCCACGACGTACCTCGACAGTCTCTTCGTCTCCTCTGGTGGCGGCGGACTGCGGTACAACGGCGACCGTGGTGTGAAGGGTGACTACTACGGCACCCCCGCGTCCCGCGGGAACGGGATCAACCCTGGCGATTGGGAGAAACAGGTCGGCGCAGGCGACGAGTGTGGATCGTAGTCGAACCACCTGGGACCGTCTCCCGATATCGACACTCGTCGAACTCAGCATCGACAGAGAAATAAGCTCGTTCCACGAACTATGGTGTCATGACAACCGTCGGCATCGACGCCGTCGAGATCTGGACCGGGAAGCTCAAGCTGGACCTGCCGGAGACGTTCGCGCCCGCACAGGGTGACGACCCGGAGAAGTACACGAAGGGGTTGGGGTTGGAGGCGTCGTCGTTCCCGGACACCTACGAGGACATCGTGACGATGGGCGCGAACGCGGCCAAGCGCCTGATGGACCGGAAGGGGCTCGTGCCCGACGACATCGGGCGGATCGACGTGGCGACGGAGTCGGCGTTCGACAACTCCAAGCCGGTGTCGACGTACGTCGCCGGCTGTCTCGAACAGGTGTACGACGGCGACTTCCACCACGCCAACAAAGGGGAACGGAAGTTCGCCTGCGTCTCCGGGACCCAGTCGATCGACGACGCGTACAACTGGATCGCCGCGGGACGGAGTCGCGGCCGCGCGGCGTTGGTGATCGCCACCGACACGGCGTTGTACGCGCGTGACTCCAGCGGCGAGGCGACACAGGGTGCGGGCGCGGTCGCGATGTTGATCGACGAGGAGCCGGATCTGGTCGCCCTCTCGCACGAACAGGGGTACGGGAGCGCAGACGAGACGGACTTCCTGAAGCCGCAACAACAGTTCCCGAGCGTCGACGGGAAACGGTCGATGCAGGTGTATCTCGCGCGGATGCGGGAGGCGTTGCAGGACTTCGAGGGCCAGGACACCACCCACCCGGACGACTTCGCGTACGTCCCGTTCCACACGCCGTTCCCGGGGATGGTGCGGAAGGCCGGGCTGTTGGGCTACCGGCGGATCGTCCGGAACACCGACTTGGAGTCGGAGATCGCCGAGGAGATCGGTCGCCAGCCACGCGAGGAAGCCTACGAGGACCGCGAGGCCTACGAGGAGGCGATCCAGACCCACATGGACGAGTTGAAACAGACCGACCAGTACCGGAGTTGGTACGACGCGACGATCGAGCCGACACTGTCGATCTCCCGGCAGGTGGGCAACTGGTACACCGGCTCGGTCCACGTCGCGCGCGTGTCAGCACTGCAGGCCGCCGCCGAGGCGGGGCGCGGGCTGTCGGGTGAACGGCTGCTCGTCGCCTCCTACGGCTCCGGCGCGCAGGCGGAGATCCACGCCGAGACGGTCCAAGACGGCTGGAAAGAGGAGATCGAGGCGCTGACCATCGACGAACAGCTCCGCCGGCGGTACGATCTCGACTTCGAGGAGTACGAACACGTCCACGACGCCCACAACCACGATCTCGACACGGAGATCGAAGCGTTCACCCAACCCTCCGGGGAGTTCGTCCACGCCGGCTGGGGCCGGATGAACGAACGCACCTACGAGTACGTCGAGTAACGCTCACGTAGCCAGGCCACCTCGCTCGGCCGTGTCCGACACCACGGTCCAGCCACGCACAATCGACGCCGCGGCGCTCGCCGACGCCCGCGAACGCCACGAGACCCTCCTCGTCCAGTTCCAGACGAACGGCTGTTCGATCTGTCACTCGATGGAGCCGGTCGTCGGCAACGTCGCCCGCGAGGTGGGTGTGCCGGCGGTGTTCGTCAACCCGCGGGACCCCCCCGGACTCGTCGAGAAGTACCAGATCACGAGCGTCCCGACACTCGTCGTGTTCCGGGACGGGGAGCCAGTCGCACGGCTCGCAGATGGGTTCGTCCCCGGCGAGCGACTGACGGCGTTTCTGGAAGATCACATCTGAACGCGCTCGGCGAACTGAATCTCACAGGTCGACTCCCCACAGTCTGCCCAGGCGCGTGCAGCGCTCGCCTCGTGCGAGCGCAAACTGAGCGGGACCGAAGGTCCCGCTTGCAGTCGGGTGGGGCGGGAGCGAAGCTCCCGCTAACAGCCGCGCGGCACCGCCGCGCGGCGACGGCTCTGCCGCCCGACGATCGCGCGAGGGACGAGTGAACGCCACGAGCGCAGCGAGTGGTGCGAGGCGCGCTTTGCGCGCCTCGCGTAGTAAGCGGCGGAGCCGCGCACAGTGAACGAGGAGGCTGGGGAGGCCTGAGGCTGCGGTGCGGAGCGGTCGGCACCAGCGTCGTGGACCGCGGAGTGAGGGCCGCAGGCCCGAACGGAGCGGCCCTTTTTCATCACCGGATCGCGTCGCGATCCGGTTAGCAGCCAGATCCCTCCGGGATCTGGCAGCATCGACGTTTTTTTCCGGGAGACTGCCTCCGGCAGTCTCCCGCTGAGTGAAAAAGGTCGGTTAGAGTGCTCGGAGATTCTCCAGAGCGCGTTCGAGCGGCGCCGTCGAGACGGCCAGCGCGAACCCGTCAGCGCGGGCGAGCCGCGGGGCGTGTTCCCACAGTTCCTCGCTGTCGACGCCGTGGAGGATCACCGCGTTCGGCGTCGGTGTCACCACCCGCAGCGCCACCAACGGCGACTGGCCGCGGGTCACCTCCGTGAACACCAGCGCGCGGTCGGTCGACTGACCGTACAGCCGGTAGAACTCCTCACTCGACAGGGAGGTGATCGCCTCGATGCTG
>JAHENP010000047.1 GCA_018609965.1 Haloferacaceae archaeon | reverse complement strand
CCAGACTGGACACCGTCGGCGATGAACTTCAGCGCCTGATCGACACGCCGCTGGGGAGCCACGTCGACCGCCTTCGGCACGGAGATCCCGCCGTACTTCAGGCGGACGGTCTCCTCGCGCGGTGCGGCGTTCTCGACGGCCGTCACCAGCGTCTGAACCGGGTTGTCGTCCGTCCGGTCGTGGATCTCGTCGAAGGCGTCCTTGACGATCCGGGTCGCCTGTTGTTTCTTCCCGGTGTTCTCGTCGGTCTGCATCAGCCGGTTGATCAGCCGCTCGACGACCGACAGCTCCGACTTCTCGAACTGTTTGTCGGCGTGACGCCCCATCGTGTGGGCGATCGGCGTGACCGTGATGTAGTCGCGCGTGCTCGGGTCGTCGTACTCGATCTCGGCGACGTCCCACTCGCCGAACAACAACGCGTTCTGGGAGGCCTGTTCCTCGCTCGCGCCCGCGTCGGAGTCGGGTTGTTCTGCGTCGGACATCTCAGCGCACCGGTTTCTCCGCGTTGCCGCGGACCAGTTCGATCAACGACACGCCGTTGACCTTCTCGACTTTGTAGTTCACGCCACCCAGGTCGCCCATCGCGCGACCCTTCGCCCCGCCGATCCCGGCGATGGTGACCTCGTCGTGTTCGTCGATGAAGGAGATCGCGCCGTCACCCGGACAGAACGCGGTGACCTGTTTCCCGTTCTTGATCAGTTGGACCCGGACACACTTCCGGATCGCAGAGTTGGGTTGTTTGGCCTCGATCCCGACCTTCTCCAGTACGATCCCACGCCCCTGTGGAGCACCTTCGAGCGGGTCCGACGCCTCGTCGAGTCCTCGCTCCCGTCGCGCGTACTCCGAGTCGGACCACCGGCGTTGCTGGCGGTCCTTCTTCAGCTTCCGCGCGGCGTACTTTCCGTTCGACATACCACACAGTTCCGACCGGAGCCACCTAAGGGTTCCCCTTCCGGTCTCGTCTCGACGGCGGAGACGCGCCGAGAGGTGGCTCTCGCCGTCTCTCCGTCCGTCTCGGCGCCGTCCGACGACGGGACTGTCGCCTCTCTGTCCGTCTCGACGTGTCTCTGTCGCTCTGGTCCGGTCTCTCGGCCCGCCAGCGTCGTCTCTCCGCTCGCCCGACCCGTCACCCCTCGAACCCGGGGTGGCCACGGACGATCTCGACGCCCGAAGAGGCGCCGATCCGCTCGGCGCCGGCGTCCAACATCGCGACGGCCTCATCGTAGCTCCCAACGCCGCCGCTTGCTTTCACCGGGAGATACTCCGCGAGCAGTTCCACGTCCGGCAGGGTCGCCCCGCCGTCCGCGAACCCCGTCGAGGTCTTCAGGAACGCCGCCCCCGCCTCCTGTACGAGTTCCCCTGCGGCGTGTTTCTGTTCGTCACTCAGGAGTGCGGTCTCGACGATCACCTTCACCGGAAGCGGGGTCGCGCCAACGACCGCCGTGACCTCCGTTCGGACCGCCTCGTGGTCGCCCGCCTGGAGCCGCCCGACGTTGATCACCACGTCCAGTTCGTCGGCGCCGTCCGCGTGTGCCCGTTCCGCCTCGGCCACCTTCGCCGCCGTCGCGTGTTGGCCGTGCGGGAACCCGACGACCGTCGCAAGCGTCACGTCCGACGCGTACTCCGCGGCCGCAGCGACGTAACACGGTGGCACACAGACGTTGGTGCCGTACTCACTCGCCTCGTCCAGCAGGTCGTGTACGTCCGCGAGTGTGGTCTCGGGTCCCAACACCGTGTGGTCGATCGTCGCCGCGAACGTCGCGAGCCCGCGGTCGCCGCCGTCGGTCGCTGTCATACCTCGTGGGTGACCCGGCGCGGTCGAAAAGCCTTCGAGACGGCCCGCACAGCGGCCGCCCCCGACTGTTCGCTCTCCGGCGTGTCGCGTACACGAGCGAGCGATGTTCAAACCGCCACAGTGCCAACAGCGTGTGTGAGCGACCTCGCTACCAACGACTACGTCGACCGACTCCGACAGGAACGTGCCGAGAAGAACGACTTCTTCGGCGACCACCCCCGGTCGCCGGTTCCGGCGGCCGAGCGTGACGGGTTCGACGGCCTCCGGTACTTCGAGATCAACCCCGGGTTGCGGTTCGAGACGCCCTTAGACCGGTTCGATGACCCCGACCAGATCACCGTCGAGACGACACGGGACGGCCAGCAGCGCTACCACGATGTGGGCGTGTTCACCGTCTCCGTCGACGACGGCCCCGTCACCCTCCACGCGTTCCAGTCACCCGACGACGAGAGCCGGCTCTGGGTGCCGTTCCGTGACGCCACCAGCGGCACGGAGACGTACCCCGCCGGCCGGTATCTGGATCTCGAAGCCCCCGAAGACCGCGCGGGCGACGACTGGGTGTTCGACTTCAATCGGGCGTACAACCCGTTCTGTGCGTACGCCGACGCCTACGAGTGTCCGCTCGTCCCCCGAGACAACTGGCTCGATGTCGCGATTCGAGCGGGTGAGAAAGCACCGCCGTGAACCACACCTCGACTGTCGTCACGGCCCGCACAGGGCGTATCGCCACGCCTCGGCCAGGGCGCGTTGTCATGGCCAGCCGAGGACGCGTCGTCACGCCCCAGCCGAAACGCGCGGTTACGCCTCGGCGAACGCCGTCTCGATGTCGTCGGCCAGCGTCCCCATCTGGTCGCTGACAGCGTTTGCCCCCGCCTCCAGCGCGTCCAACGGCTCGACGCCGTCCTCGGTGTTGATCGAGAGGATCGGCTCCGTCTGGCCGCCGGACTGCTCGGGGTTCACGTCGTACGTCGCCGCCGCGACCCCCTCGGTCCGGAGCAACGCCCCCTTCAGCACGTTCATGAACGTGTGGTTCTCGCCGGCCACCTCGATCCGCAGTTCGTCGTCGGTCCGGTCTACGACGCGAAGTTCCATACCTCCGGCTTTGCTCGGTCTGTGTTTGTACCTTGCGTTCGGTCGGCCGGTCACTCACAGCACGCGGTCGACGACGGCCGGCAACGACTCACAGACGTAGTCGGGCGCCGGGTCGGCCGTCGCGGCCGCCGTCTCGCTCGTCACACCAGTTGTGACGAGCGCGGTCGTCGCGCCCGCTCGCTCCCCCAACGCGATGTCCGTCGACGGCCGGTCACCGACGACGAGGAGCTG
>JAHENP010000046.1 GCA_018609965.1 Haloferacaceae archaeon | reverse complement strand
TGTCCACGGAGCGTCGCTGTGAGAACATGTGATGTCGTGTCGTGGGACGGCGTGTGCGAGCGGGACGCTGTCTGCGTGGTGTCGGGAACAGCGTCGTCTGTGGACTCTGCGAATCTGACGGCGTTCAGCCCTCTCGTTCCAACGAGAGCTGTGTCGCCTCGATCATCCGTTCGTCGGCCAACAGTTCCGCGAGTACATCCTCGGGGACGGGGTTGTCGAGGTTGTAGACGGTGAGTGCCTCGCCGCCGGAGGTCTCGCGGGCGTTGAACATCCCGGCGATGTTCACGTCCGCCTGCCCGAGGACACTCCCGACGAACCCGATCACGCCCGGCTCGTCGCGGTTCCGGGCGACCAACGCCTGCCCGTACGGCCGGGCGTCGACGCGGTAGCCGTCGATCCTGACGATCCGTGGGTCGTCGTCCGCGAACAACGTTCCGCAGACGGCCATCTCGTCGGTCCCGTCGCCGACTGTCACCGTGACGAGACTCTGGAAGTCGTCTGCCTGTCTGGTCTTGCTCTCCGTCACCTCGACGCCGCGATCCTCGGCAATTCTGGGCGCGTTCACCGCGTTCACCTCGTACTCCAACGAGCCGAACACCCCGCGGAGCGCGGACGCCGTCACCAGTTCCACGTCGCGTTCCGCGATGTCCCCCTGGTAGTGGATCTCCACGTCGCCGACTCGTTCGTCGAGCAGTTGGACGGCGATCCGGCCGGCCGTGTCCGCCAGCTCGATGTACGGTTCGACCGCCGGGAACGCCGTCTCGTCGATCGACGGCGCGTTCAACGCGTTCACGACCGGCTCACCACGGAACGCCGCCAGTATCTGCTGGGCGGTGTCGACAGCCACGTTCTCCTGGGCGGCGCGTGTGCTCGCCCCCAGGTGTGGGGTGACGACGATCTCCGCGGCGTCGAGCAACGGGGAGTCGGAATCAAGCGGCTCCTCGGCGAACACGTCCACCGCCGCCCCGCGCAGCGAGCCGTCGGCGACCGCCGCCGCGAGTGCGTCCTCGTCGACGATCCCGCCGCGTGCGCAGTTGACTAAGAACCCGTCACCGAGCGTCTCTAGCTCCGCGGCGCCGATCATCCCCTCCGTCTCCGGCAACAGTGGGGTGTGGACCGTCGCCACGTCCGCACGCGCGAGACAGTCGTCGAGATCCTCGACGAGTTCCGCGCCGAACTGGGCCGCCCGTTCCTGGTTGATGTACGGGTCGTGGACGACCAACTCCATCCCGAGTGCGTCCAACCGTTTGGCGACCTCCTGGCCGACCCGGCCGAGACCGACGATCCCCAGCGTCGCGCCGTTTAGCTCCGTCCCGAGATACGCCGATTTGGCCCACTCCCCCTCTCGGAGCCGGGCGTGTGCCTGCGGGATCGACCGCGCCGCCGCGAACGTCATCGCCACCGTGTGCTCGGCGGCCGCACGGACGTTCCCCTCGGGCGCGTTCGCGACCACCACGCCGTGACGCGTGGCCGCGTCCACGTCGATGTTGTCGACGCCGATCCCTGCCCGGCCGACGATCACCAGCTCCGAGGCCGCTTCGAACACGGACTCCGAGACCTCCGTCCCCGACCGGACGATCAACGCGTGCGCGTCTCTGACGGCGTCGAGTAACTGTTCTCCCTCTAGGTCGTGCCCCGTGGTCACGTCGTGGCCGGCCTCTCGGAGGAGGTCCAGCCCGGCGTCGTCCACGGGGTCCGTGACGAGTACTCTCACGTACTCCGAGAGTCAGTTGCCGTCGGTGTAAGCCTTTCCGCGCCACGAAACACTGCCCCGGCTGTGAACAGCCGAGAGCCACAACGGCTGTCGAGAGAGTGTCACTCGGCTATCCGGAGTAATCTCTTTGTCACAGGATATATATCCGGCGAGCGTCACACTCTGATCGTGACCAGCGATCCCGGTGGGCCACCTCCGTTCGACAGTCCGTTCGACGGGGAGGATGTCGAGCAACGGCTCTACGGTGTGGTACTGGAGACACGGTCCCCGACGGCGGCACCGGAACTGGCTCGACAGGCAGAGTGTGATCCGAAGACGGCACGGAAGTATCTGGAGTGGTTCGCCGAGTTGGGGGTTGTCGACCGTCACGACGGCCGACCCCGACAGTACGAGCGAAACGAACGGTACCTGGAGTGGCGGACGGTCGAACAGCTCGCCGCAGAACACAGCCGGGCAGAACTCCAGCGGCGAGCAGCGGCCGCGAGCGAACAGATCGAGTCGTTCCGAGAGCGGTACGGCACTGACGAGCCGGGGGCCGTAGACGCCGTTGCCGAGGCCGACACAGCCGAAGACGGCGACCCGTTGGGAGCCGTGTACGACGACCTGACAGCCTGGGAGACGGCGCTGGCCGAACGCCGTCGGTACGAGCGCGCACGACGACGTGTCGCGAGAACCGAGGAGACGGCTGGGGCGGACTGACCAGTGAGTGGCGCTGCCGTCGACCGACCGGTGCTCGAACAGGTCGCCGACCGGCTCCGGACCACACGACAGTTCGAACGTGTCCGTCTGACACACTCGGAGAGTCGCCTCCGGCTCCGTGCGTCCCTCAATCCCGACTACTACCCGGACGCAGAGACGGTCGCCGAACTCACCGTCCAGTGGTTCCAGAACGACGACTTTTATATCCACTACCGGGAAGACCGGCCGGCAAGTAGCTGGGCGTGTCGGTGGGACAGACACCCGAGTTCACACGACCAGCGGGAGCAGTTTCACCCGCCGCCAGACGCGTCAACACCGGGAGAGCCGGCGACGTGGCCGGATAGCTACCGGGACGTGATCGGCGTCGTGCTCGACCGTGTCGAGCGGCGAGTCGAACGGCTGTGGCGGGAGTGACCGATCGGAACCACCCGATTCTAAGCGGCTGCCGTACACACATCGACCCGTGTCACTGATCGCGTTCGACTTCGACGGGACGCTCTCGGACTCGGAGATGACGGTGTTGCTCGGCGAGCGTGCGGGCGTCGCCGACGAGATGGCGCGGATCACCCAGCGAGCCATGAACGACGAGATCGGCTACGCCGAGAGCCTCCGGGAACGGGCGGGGTTGTTGGAAGGGCTCTCGCCGCCGGCGACGCAGGCGGCGTTCGAGGAGGTGCGACTCCGGCCCGGGATGGGGGGGTTGCTCGATCGACTCGCGGCCGACCACCACGTCGCGATCCTCACCGGTGGGTTCGAGCGCGGTGTCGCCGCCGCACTCGATGTCGTCGACACCAACGTGGACACCATCGTCGCCAACCGGCTCCCGACCGACAACGGGACGCTCACCGGCAGCGTCGACGGCCCGCTCGTCGAGGGGACGAAAGACGACGCGCTCGCCGACCTCACAGGCGAGATCGGAGCCGACGACACTGTCGCGGTCGGTGACGGCGCAAACGACCTGCCGATGCTCGAACACGCCGGGCTGGCGGTCGGCTACGACCCGAAGCCGGCCGTCGCGCCCGCGTGTGACACCGTCGTCGAGAGCGTCGACGGGCTGACGGCAGAACTGTCGGCGGCCGGACTGTTGTAGCCGTCGTTGTCCGGTGGTCCAGGGACGACGGAGAGAGTTAATATGAAATGTGTGGCGGGACACGCAACGACTGGCAGCGGCGGCAGGACGGTCTCCCCCCCGTGACCGACCACGCCGCAGTCACACGCTCTGTCGGCCCATCGGCTAGTTTTGCGCCCACGACGGTCATACAGGAGTCGCCTGGATCGACTCACGTCACGCTCCCCCGCCGGTGTCGGCTCCTGCCGAAAGTCGGTGGGTGAGTAATTGTGTCAAATTCCCATAGAATGAACTTCCAAAGATTAAGATAAACTTTTTGCACCTCAACCCATACCACCGAGTGGGTATGTCACACAGACGTGCACTGCTGGCCGCACTCACCCTCGCGGCGCTGGCGTTGTTCGTTGACCCTGCAGCCGCACAGACAATGGCCGACACAGCGACGGCACTGACGATTCCGTGGCCGTGGCCACCGGACCCGCTCCCGTGGCCGCCGTCACCGATCCCGATTCCGGACCCACTCCCGCTGTGAACAGTCAGTAGCCAGTTGCGACTCCCCGTCACCAAACGAGCCGAGGTGCGACGACGGGGACAACCCATTCTCCCGACGGTGCGACGCCCGTGGGTGGCTTACAGTTCGTCTTCGTCTGCCAGCTCCGCGTCCGCGACGATCTCGTACGGCGACAGCCCGGAGCGAATCCCATCGAGTAGCCGGAAGGCGTCACGCGGCGACAGGAAGTGTTCCGTCACGGCCCGTCCGAGCGGGGTCGGCTCCAACCCGTCGATGAACCCCCACTCCAACAGCTTCCCGACGGCGTGGGTCGTCGGCACGTCACCGACCATCTGTTCGTTGACTGCCTTCGCCCGCTCGCCGGCGACGGTGATGTTCGCCAGTGTCTCCTCGGCCGCCGCCGGCCCGTCGTACACCGTCTCCACGTCCTCCATCTCCCCTTTGAGGAGTTTGAACGACACCTCGTCTTCCGTCATCTCCATCGAGTTGTGGTAGACACAGTCCGGCTCGACGAGCACGTACACTTTCCCCTCGTCGTGGTAGTCCGGTCGTCCCGCGCGGCCGAGCATCTGTTCGAACTCCTGGACGGAGAGCCACTCGATCCCCATCGCCAACGAGTCGAACACCACCTGCGAGGCGGGGAAGTCCACCCCGGCGGCCAACGCCGCCGTCGTGACGACCGCCGCCAACTCCTGGTCGCCGAACTGTTCTTCGACGCGTTTGCGTTGGCCGTAGTCCAACCCGGCGTGGTACGGCGCGGAGTCGTACTCCAGCTTCCGGCTGATCTCGTGACACCGCCGCCGGGAGTTGGTGAACACGATCGTCTGCCCGCGGTACCCCTTCGAGGATTTCGAGTCGAACGCCCGCCGCACCAGCCGGTTCTCGATGCGCACCTTCTCGCGGGCCTCCGCGAAGGTGACGTGTCGCTCGATTGGGACCGGCCGTTCCTCGAACTCGACGAGTGTAGCCTGGAGTCGTCGGGCGAGCCACTCCGGGTTGCCGACGGTCGCAGAGAGGTACACCCACTGCGCCCGGTGGTCGCGCCGGCGACAGTACTGTTTCAGCCGCGCGATGGTGCCGTCGAGTCGGTGGCCACGATCCCCCTCTTTCAGCGTGTGGATCTCGTCGATCACGACCGAGCCGACCGCGCCGAGATCCTTCCCGGTGCGGAGCGCGTGGTCGATCCCCTCGTAGGTGCCGACGATCACGTCCGCGTCCGGATCGAACCGCTCACCGGAGTCGTTGATCCGGGAGGCCCCTACCCGCAGGGTCACGTCCAACACGTCGCCGTACCGGTCCTCGAAATCCTCGTGTTTCTGGTTCGCCAACGCCACCAACGGCACCAGAAACAGGAGCTTCCCCTCGCCGTTGAGCGCGCGGTTGACTCCCGCCAACTCCCCGACGAGCGTCTTCCCCGTCGCGGTCGCAGAGACGATCAGCTGGTCGTCACCGTCCAACAGCCCGTTGCGGACGGCCAACGACTGGACCGGCAACAGTTCGTCGAACCGGCCGGTGACTCGGTCCTCCAACGCCGGGTGGAGGGTCAACTCGTCGGTCGCCACCGGGTCAACGTCCTCGACGGTCGCCGAGATCGTGTCGAACCGGGTCAGCTCCGGGTCGAGTTCCCCCTGGAGGAGGTTGGTGATCCGTTCCAGATCACCCGTCTCGAACAACAACTCCTCCAGTCGGTCGGCGGCGTCGGCGGTGAACTCCCCCTTGTAGGCGAGTTCGCGGTCGAGTTCCTCGCGCGCGCAGTCCCGACAGATGTAGTCGCGGTCGGCCTTCACAGCGGTCTCGGAGGTGATCGGGGAGTACCGCCCGGCGTTGGCGCAGTACCGACAGGTGCGGACCTGTGTCGCACCCAACTGGTAGCCGTCCAACATCGCCTGCAGCCGGTCGCGGGCGCCCGAACTGGTCTGTTCGGAGATCCGAATCCGGTCGGCCGCCCGGACCAGTTCGACGAACTGGTCGGGTTGGCGCGGTTCCTCGCCGGAGCCGCGTTTCACCCGAAACCGTCGTGGCCGGGGGCCGGCGTCCGTCCGCTTCGTCTCCAACACCGCACGGAGCCGTCGCTCCCCGTCTGCACGGACGACCACCAGGTAGTCGTCGTCGCGTTCGTGGAGGAACACCGTCTCAACTGCGGGGAGTTGTCCCGACACGTTACTCCTTGTACGGGCAGGCGGCACTTGATACGTTCGGGTCGGCTCCCCGCGGCGTGGAGAGGGTCGAACGGCGCCGGATTCGGGCAGTTCGTTTCGCGATCGGCCGGTCAGTTCTTCGCTCCGGTGTGAGAAACCCGACGAAAAGGTGAAACCGGAGCCACGTCAACACACAGCGTATGCGCACGGGGGATTCGGTGTCTGTGTTGGTGGTCGACGACGAGCCGGACGTCGCGGAGATGTACGCCGACTACCTCGCGACCGATGGGGGGTTCGAGCCGGCGGTGGCCGCCGGCGGCGAGGCGGCCATCGAACGGCTCGACGAGACGGTCGACGTGGTGTTGTTGGACCGGCGGATGCCGGGGTTGTCCGGCGACGAGGTGTTGCGTCACCTCCGAAACGTGGGGTACGACTGTGCCGTCGGGATGGTCACCGCGGTCGCGCCGGACGCCGACGTGGTCGATCTCCCCTTCGATCTGTATCTCGTGAAGCCGGTCGACTACGAGGAGCTGGTGGCCGCCACCCGGACGCTGGCGCGGGTCCGGAGCTACGAGGACGCCGTCCGCGAGGAGTTCACCCTCGCCCGAAAGTGTGCGTTGCTGCGTGACCACCTGCCGGAGTCGGAACTGGCCGACTCCCCGGCGTACGACCGGCTCCGCGAACGGTACGAGTCTGTCGCCGCCGAGACGGACGCGGTCGTCGACGAGATGGACGTGGTCGACGTGCGGCGGACGCTCGCGCGGATCTGAACGGTCGTCGTTCTCGGGGGGAAGCGGCCAGTCGGGAGATCCAACTCAGATCGACAACACCGCCGCCACCAGCGCCTTCGTCCCGATGGCCGTGAGCGCCCCCAGCCAGGTCAACAACACGAAGTGGAGGTAGGCGTTGGCCTTGTTCCCGCCGTCGATCGTCCGGATCATCACCGACGACAACACGGCGTTGAACAGGATGACGAGCAGGAGGAGGAACTCGATCAACGGGATGTTGTACACACCGGCGTAGACGATCCGGCCAACGCTCCCGACCGTCGAGATGTTTAACTGCTCGGAGAAGTCCGCCAGGATGTTGACGATCTGGAGCCCAATGAAGAAGGCGAACGACGACGCCGCCGTGATCCCGTACAACAGCCCGACCAACGTCACCGTCGCCTGGTCGCGTTGTTGGCGGAGCTGGCAGACGGTCGTCATGTTCTCCGAGATCAGCTCCCCCAGCTGGCCGGGGTCCCCCCCCATCTTGCGCCCCTGGAGGTACATCCCGGAGAACTTCTGTATCAGGTACGACCGGTTGTCCGAGGCGAACGTGTACCACGCCTCCGTGGCGTCGAGCCGCATGTTGAGCCGGCGGTAGAGACGGACGACCGAGTCCGACAGCGCACCGAAGTCTTTCCTGTGGAGCGTCTCCAACACGTCACCGGTCGTCGACTGTTTGGCGCTCTCGGCGGCGCCCAACGCCCGGATGAACGACGGGAACTGCTCGTCGCGGTTCTTGATCCGCCCTTCCTCCAACCGGACGACGATCCCCGTGATCGCCATCGGCGTAATCGGGATCGCGACGTACAACGGGAGTGGGATATCCTGCATAAAGAACAGAATCCCGCGCAACCCCGGCCCCATGTCGAACACGCCCATCCCCACGAAGGTGATGGTCGCGAACGTTGTCAGTACGCCGACGACGAAGCTCCCGTACAACACCTGGTCGTTGGGGGCGCCCTCCTCGCTGTGGAACCACAACGGGTCGAACGGCGCCATCGCCCGGATCGCGACGTAGAACCCCAACTGGACGAGCATGAACAGGACGATCACCGCCGAGACGGTCAGCGTGGGGTTGTTGCCGGTGAGGATCGGCAGGACGATCGCGAACACCAACGCGAACGTCATCGAGAGGATCATCGACATGTACAGATCCTTCATCACCTCCAGGTTGCTCAACGCCCCCTCGTAGACCGTGATGTAGTTCTCCATCACCGTCTCCTGTTCCGACAGGAGGAACTCCGACAGCTCCTGGCCGGCCGCGATGGTGTACCCCAGCCGGTCGAAGAAGTCCGAGAGGTTCCCCGAGGGAACCTGTTGGGCTCGCCGCCGGAGCGCGTCGTCCAACGACTGATTCCACGTGTCGACCAAGTGGACGACCTGTGCGACCTCGTCGGCGGCGGCGTCGTACTCCTCTTCGTCGGCGACCGTCCGGAACACCTCCATCCGGTCGATGTTCGTCGTCGACAGGACGGTCATGTGTGTCATCACGAGGTGGAGCTTATTCTCGATCGACACCTTCCGGCTGTTGAGGTAGAGCTTCGGGTAGATCGCCGCCGCGACGAACAGGAGCGCGCCCAACCCCGCGATTGGGAGCCGGATCAACAACGCGAACTCCATCAACAACGCGACGACGATGGTAACGAGGAAGAAGGCCGCCGACGGGACGAGCACGTAGCCGACGTACCGCCGCCGCGGGATGTCCAGTTGGTCGTACGCCTCGCCGACATCCTCAAACAGGTCGGTCACCGAGTCGGGGAGTGGGCCGCTCTGCTCGTCGGTCCCGACCTCGGCGCTCATCTGGTCACCTCGTCGACCTGTGCATGTCGAACGGGAGCCCCTCGACGCCGTCCCGTTGGTACGCCTGAATCGTCTCGTTGACCTCGTGGTACTCCAAGATCCCCTCCTGAATCATCCGCTCCATCAGCTCCGCGCGGAACTCCAGATCGTCGTAGATGTCGCGGGTGTCGGCGTACCCCAACAACGTCGCGATCTGTTCTTCCAACACGTAGGAGTTGTTCATCCCCCGGAAGACGATCTCGTCTTCCACGGGGTCCCAGTCGAACACCTGCCGGGTGACGACCCCGTCCATCTCGTCGGAGTACCCCTCGATCTCCTGGACGCTGGTCACCCGGCGCAACACGTCGTCCCCTTGCTTCACCCGGTTTTGGAACAGGGCCACGTCCGCGATCCCCATAAACGTCTCCGGGACGTTGATCGGGTCGGAGGTGAACCGTTGGATCATCGAGACGATGTCCGACGCGTGGAAGGTGAGCATCACCGGGTGGCCCGTCTGGGCGGCCTGGAACGCCATCCGCCCCTCCGCGCCACGCACCTCCCCCACGATGATGTAGTCCGGGCGCGACCGCAGTGCTGCCGCGACCAGATCGAACATGTCCACGTCTGACCCTTCCTCCTCGCCGCCGTCCTCGCGGGTGAGCAACTGCTGCCAGGTGCTGTGGGGCGGCACAACCTCCGCGGTGTCTTCTGCGGTGTAGATCTTCGAGTCCCGCGGGATGAACGACAACGAGGAGTTCAGCGTCGTCGTCTTCCCCGAGGCCGTCTCCCCGACGACGAACACTGTCTGTTCGTTCTCCAGACACAACCAGAGGTACGCCGCCAGCTTCGGCGACAACGTCCCCCACTTCGTGATCTGGTTGATCGAGAGCGGGGTGTCCTCGCTCTGCCGGATGGTGAGTGACGACCCTTTCACCGACACGTCGTCGGAGTAGATGATGTTGATACGCGAGCCGTCCGGGAGGGTGCTGTCGACGATGGGGTTGGAGTCCGACACCGGATCGCCCATCCGCTCGCCCATGTTGCGCAGCCAGTTGTCGAACTCCTCGGGTGTCCCGAAGTCGACGGTCGTCTCCAACATCCCGAAGACAGCGTGATCGACGTGACACTCACTGGGCCCGATGACGTGGATGTCCTCGTTGGCCGGGTCCCGCATGATCGGCTCCAACGGGCCGAAGCCGACGATGTCCCGGTTGAGACGGTACCGGATGTTCTCGTACATCTGCCGGGTGATCTGCATCTGCCCCCAGTTGCGGATTCGGTCGAGCGCGCCCACGCCCGCCGACTCGTCTTCGACGACCGTCACCTCCTCCAACAGCTCCTCGATCAGGTCGTCGTACTCGCCTTCGTCCTCCGGCGCGGGCGCGTGACCGGACTTCTGGAGCAGTTCGTCTTTCACCCCCTCTAACACCTCCTCTTCGCCACCAGACAGCGTCGGCTCGATGGCGTAGTAGGTGGTGTCCTGTCCGTAGTCACCGTACACGTGGACGAAGATCGGTCCCCCGACCGGGTACACCAGGTTCGGCCGCCGCACTTCGTGTTCACCCTCCGGCTCCTCGACGAACATCGGGTACTCCCCGGTGATCTGTTTGAACTTCTGGAGGTGTTCCCGGAGGTGCGGGCGGCGCATCGCCAGCTCCTGGAGTTGGCTCGACGGGTTCGCGTTGCCTTGGTCGGTCATAGCTCGTGTTCCCCCTCTCCGTGTGCCACGGCGGCTTACGCCACCGTCCGCGACTCGATCACGATCCCCGTGCCCGACCGGACGGAGAAGCCGATGTTGTCACCGACCTGACTCCCCATCCCGGCGAACCGTTTCACCGAGATGCCCCGGCGGACATCGTTACCCACCTCTACCATCTGGAGCTCCAAGAACACGTCGGCGATCGACCGGAACGGCCCGATCGCCTCCTCGCCGACGGCCGAGGGGTCCACCGTCAACACGATCGTCTTCCCCTCCGAGATCAGATCCCGGTAGAAGGAGATAATCTCCAGGGCCGCCTGGCGTTCCTCGTTTTGTCGCACCAACGCCTCGAAGGTGGGGTCGTTCCGGAGGATGGAGTCGAACGTGTCGATGAACACCACGTCGGCGTCCCACATCACCTCCGCCTCCATCAGCCGCTTGAGCAGCTCCATCCGCTCGCCGTCGTCGTCGGAGAACGCACCCCCAGTGTCGAAGTCCGCCTCCAAAAAGAGGAGGTCCTCCTCCAACAACGGCTTCGTCACGTCGTAGTTCAACGAGTGCATCTGGTCGATGAACCCCGACACCGTCAGCTCCGTCGACAACAACGTCACCTGTGCCCCCTCTTGGACGAGCCCGTAGCTCATCCGTTGGGTGATCGCCGACTTGCCGGCGCCGTAGTCACCCTCCATCAGCACGATGCTCCCCCGCGGGATGCCCCCGCCCAGCTCCTTGTTGAGCTGGTCGCGGTCCGGCAGCCCGATCGACAACAGTCCGGATTGTTGGTCTCGTCTGCTCATTTTCTGAACTCGAACAGTTCCTCGTCCTCGCGGACGATCAGTTTCACTCTGTGGTCCGATCCGTCCGGCAGCACCCCGACGTCGAACGACAGCTCGATCACGCCACCGCGTGGCCACGAGTCGCTCGCGTCGGTCGGCTTGACCACGGTGACGTTCACCGTCGACTGGTAGGCGCCGTCAAAGAACACGTCGATCGTCCCGGCGTCCGCCGGGAGACTCGCCGACCCGGTGTTGCGGACGTACAAGGTGACGTTCTCGTTCCCGTTCCGGTCGTGTACCTGCGCGCCGGGGTCGGAGATAATCGTCACGTCCGCGCGGATCTCCTGTGAGAGGTCCAACGAGCGATCGTCCAACGAGTCGCTCACGCGGTCGACCTGAGTGGTCAGCGTTCCTGCGACGGACGCCGCCACCACCAGCGCGGCGATGAACAGGATCATCTCTGAGACGGACGCGCCAGCCATCAGCTCACCTCCTCGACGGGACGAGCGTCGCTCACGCCGTACTCGACGACCACCTGGACTCTGTTCGGCGGCGTCTCACCGCTCGTACCCGCGTTCCCTGGGTCGACACTCACGTTTAGCGTCTCGCCTGGGAGCCAGACGGTCGTTCCCGTGTCGCCTGCAATTGATGTCGTGAAGTCGTTCTCCGTCGAGTTTGGCGCGCCGTCGACGAGCAGATTCGTCTCCGTCAGATCAAGCGCCGTGGTCCCGTCGTTGGTGGCGTTCACCCGCAGCTCCCCGGTCGTCGTGTTGTACGTCGCGTCGGTGACGTTGATCGCCGTGTTCTGTTGCGCCAGGATGCGGTCACCCTGTTGTTGCTGAGCGGTCGTCACCTGCTCGACGCCGTTGGACACCGCCGGGTACAACGTCCCCGCCGCGATGAACACCCCGAGGAACACCACCGCGGTCGAGGCGCTAACGCTGATTCCCATGGTGACCCTCCGAGAGCTGTGGCCACCGGTCAAGGACGACCGACTCGGCGGTCGCGTTGGTCAACTGCATGATGTACTTCAGGCTCTGGGTGTGGTGTTGGAGGTCCAACTTTGCCGTCCCCGGCTGGTCGATCAGGTTGCGGTCGATCTCGCCGAACCCGGAGAGGAACGACTTCAACTGCTCTGCCACCTCCGGTGAGAGCCACTCGACACGCTCGTAGTAGTTGATCGCACGCACCGCGTCAGTGGTATCACCCTCCTCCACCAGATACTCCAACCACTCCATCACCATCAGGTCCCCGACGTAGTCGCCCGGGAGCTGTCGGAGGTACGGCTTCTCCTTCTCGCCGGAGGCCTGATCGCCGACGAAGTCGAAGCTTCCTCCCTGCGGGGCCTGTGTCGGGTCCGTCTTGGTGGCGGTGTCGGCCGGCTCGGTCGTCTCCGTGGCGCCCATCTCGTCAAGCGCCTCGTCGCCACCGCCGAGGTCATCGTCCATTCCGCCCAACCCATCCTCATCGAGGTCGTCGTCCATTCCGCCCAACCCATCCTCGTCGAGACCGTCGTCCATTCCACCCAACCCATCCTCGTCGAGACCGTCGTCCATTCCGCCCAACCCATCCTCGTCGAGGCCGTCGTCCATTCCGCCCAACCCATCCTCGTCGAGACCGTCGTCCATCCCCTCGAAGTCGTCGGGTTCGCCGGTGTCGTCTGGCACCTCGTCGTCTGGCTC
>JAHENP010000045.1 GCA_018609965.1 Haloferacaceae archaeon | reverse complement strand
ACATCGTCGCCTTCGATCCCATCGAGCCGGAGATCCACTCCATCCGGCCGTCCGCGTCCACGAGTGCCCGCTTCGTGTTCAGGTTGTACGTGTTCTTCGACCAGTTCTGCACCGTGGAGTACTGGACGTGTGCGTCCTCGCCGACGAACACCTCGACGCCGCCACAGTGGAGGTTGAACGCCGAGTACTTCGGCGCCGAACACCCCTCGATGTAGTGGACCTCGGAGTTCATCCGGAAGTACGCCTGTACCGGCATCTCGACGGTGGTGTCCTCCGGGACGTAGACGAACGAGCCGCCGGACCACACCGCGCCGTGCAGCGCCGCGAACTTGTTGTCGCTGGGCGGCACCGCCTGCGTCATGAAGTACTCCTTCAGGATTTCCTCGTGTTCCTGAACGGCCTTGTCCATGTCACAGAACACGACACCCTTGTCCTCCCACCGTTCCTGCATGTTCTGGTAGACGATCTCCGACTCGTACTGGGCACCGACACCCGAGAGGGCGTTCTTCTCCGCCTCCGGAATCCCCAGCTTGTCGAAGGTGTCCTGAATCTCCTCGGGGAGATCCTCCCAGCTGTCCGCGCCGCCCCGCGCCTCGATGTCCGGACGGATGTACGGGACGATCTCGTCGACATCGACCTCACTCAGGTCCGGCGCCTCCGGCCAGTCGTTCGGCATCGGCATCGCCTGGAACTGCCGGAGCGCGCGGAGGCGCCGCTCCAACATCCACTCCGGCTCGTCTTTGTCCTCGCTGATGAGCCGGATCGTCTCCTCGTCGAGACCCTTCTCGCTCTCGAAGGCCGACTTCTCCTCCTTCTTGAAGTCGAACCGTGCTTCCGTGTCTGTACTCTGCAGCTCGTCTTGTTCTGAACTCATGTGTGTTATCGTGGGCTTCTACGCTTTTGTACCTGTGCCAACCACTCGTGGTTACGCCGTGCCGTACACTTCCTCGCGCACCCAGTCGTACCCCTCGTCTTCCAACTGCTCGGCCAACTCGGGCCCGCCGCTCTTGGCGATCTCACCGTCGATCATCACGTGGACGTGATCGGGGTCGACGTAGTCGAGGATGCGCTGGTAGTGGGTGATCTGCAACACGCCGGTGTTCTGCTCGTCACGGAGCGCCTCGATCCCGTCCGAGACATCCTTCAGCCGGTCGATGTCCAGCCCGGAGTCGATCTCGTCGAGCACCGCCACCGACGGCTCCAACATCGCGGCCTGCAACACCTCGTTTTGCTTCTTCTCGCCGCCCGAGAAGCCGGCGTTGAGGTACCGCTCGGCGAACTCCGTGTCCATGTCCAACTGCTCCATCTTCTCCTGGAGCAGCTGTTGGAACTCCGCGACGCCGATCTCGCCGTCGTCTGTCTCCCCTTCCATCGGCGAGGAGTCGTAGCCGGCGGCGTCCTCGTTGGTCTCGTCTTCGGCCTCGGCTTCCTCCTCGTCGTCCTCTTCGAACAGCTCCTCGCGCTCGTCGAGCTTGGCGTTCAACGCCTGCCGGAGGAAGTTTACCATCGTCACGCCCTCGATCTCGGCCGGGTACTGGAACGCGAGGAAGATCCCCAGCGCCGCCCGCTCGTTGGGCTCGAGATCCAACAACTCCCAGTCGTAGTCGTCGTCCCCGAGATGCTCGTCGCCGATGTCCTCGACATCCTCGTCGTCGAGGTGGAGCGTCACGTCACCCTCGGTGACCTCGTAGGCCGGGTGGCCCGCGACGACCTTCGCCGTCGTGGACTTCCCGGAGCCGTTCGGTCCCATCAGCGCGTGAATCTCCCCGCTCGCGACCTCCAAGTCGACGCCACGCAGGATCGATTCGCCCGTTTCAGCGACCTCCGCGTGGAGGTTCGACAGCTCTAATGTAGCCATGTTGTGTGGTCCCTCGTGGTTCGAAGGTGGGGTTTTTGGCCCATAACCGTTTCGCATCCGCCCGCGAGCGGTTTCACAGACGAGAAGATCTCTTTCGATTCTCGGAAAACCACCCGGATTGCGGCAGACGACCGCTGACCGCTCGCAGACGTCTCACCCCCACTGCCCGAGCCCGGTCTGTTCCTGCCCGCTCTCGATCTCGTCCCACGACAGGCCGAGCGACTCAGTGATCCGCGAGATGGGTCCTTTCAGCGTCTTCTCCAACATCTTCTGGTAGTCGATCTCAAACTCCGGCGGGAGCTCGTCCGCGAACTCGTAACAGATCACGTCCGGGTCGCGTTTGAACTCCGTGTACAGGGCGTCCGCCTCGCGGGGCCCGTTCGGGGTCAGGTCCGTCTCCGACTCCACCCGCTCGAAGAAGTCCGGGTGGACCTTCTCCAAGTAGAGCCGCTTGGGTTTCGATCCCGACTGGAAGTTCGTCCCCAACAGGAGGTTGGCGTACTTCGCGCCCCGGACCTGTGCGGTGTCGGTGTCGTAGTTGTCCAGCTTCTTCCCGATCCCGCCCGGAATGCCGATCTCGTCGACATCCACGTCGCCGGCTTTGAACGACTGGATCTCTCCGTGGAGGAACTCCTTCACGTCGTCCAACGGCTCCCCGGTGACGATCATCTCGATCACCCGTTGTTGGACCCGTTTGGTGATCGGCGCGATGTCCGACCGGGTGTACTCGAACCCCGTGATGTCGATGCTGTCGACGTGTTTCCCCTCCTTCCAGACGATGTGGCCCGCGTACCGCTTCTTCTTGCCCGCTTGGAAGAACCGCCGATAGAGCTTCTCGAACTCGATCTGGAAACGGTGCTCGTCTGCCCCCAACTCCTCGCTGGCGAACTCGTCGTACCGCCCGTTGATGTACGACTCGATCTCCTCGCTGGCCTCGATCGCCGCCTGTGTCGTCTCCAACTCCGCGGTCGACATCTCCGGGTGTGCCTCCCGTACCGCCTCTGGAACCTCTGTATCCGCGGTCGAAATGTCAGAAAGAGACAACATTACGCTGTCAGTGTCCCCGTATGTAACGTCGTAGTCGATCTCGTTGGCGGCCTCCTCGGTGAACTCGATCACACGCCGCCCCATCGCGGTGATCGCTGCGGCGTTGTCCTTGTCGTACAACCGGAACTGCTCCCACCCCGACACGCCGTAGAGTGAGTTCATAATGACTTTAATTGAAGCTTGTTGTCGGTCGAACTTATCGTAGGCCTCCGTGTCGGGCTCGTGTTCGTCGCGGCGCGTCTTCTTTTGTTCCCGCTCCGTGAGGAGCTCGTCCACCATCTCCCGCATCATCCCGTCGGGCTCCTTCCGGAACCGGGTGCCGTCCGGGGCGCGGTACGTCTTCCCGTCGTACGACTCGGGATCGTCGACGATTGTTTCGGGAGACGCATTTATTGTTACCATGCACATTGGATACAAACTTTTCAAGTCGAGTACAGAAACATTTTCTGCGACCCCCGAGATCGGCTCGAACACTGCCCCGCCTTCGAACTCCTCGCCGGCCTGTTGGCCCTTCGTCGGCAGGACGAACTCCCCGAACGCCTGGTGGAGGACGTACATGTCCACCACGTCACCCGGCGTGGGGGCGTCCTCCAACTGACAGCCGACGAACTTCCGGGTGTCGTCCCAGAAGTCGATCAGATTCTGTTGGCGGTCGATCTCGACACACAGCTCCACGTCCCGCAGGTTGTACTCCAACAACCGGGTGGGGTCGTCCTCCCAGAGGTCGCCGATGTCACCGGTGTAGCGTTCCTTCCCGACCCCCAACTCCAACTCCGCGACCGCGTCGAGCCGGTAGGAGTCCAACTCGGAGAACTTCGTCCGTTGGTAGGCGTACAACAGATCGAAGACGACGCGCCCTTTCACGTCCGGCCCACCCCACCCCGACCGCCAGGTCTCGTCGACACGCGAGGCACGATCCGGTGAGAGGTCGTAGTCGCTAGCTCCGTTGAGTGCTTCCATCCGGTCGAGCAGGTACGGCGCGTCGAAATCTTCGAAATTCCAGCCAGTTGTCAAATCCGCGTCAGTCTCGTCGAGATACGCTAGGAACGCGTCCAACATCGCGTCTTCGTCGTCGAACTGTTCGACTCGCACCGTTGACCCCTCGGAGATGAACTCGTAGTCGTCGAACGACTCGTCGACGACCCCCTCGCCGTCGGGCGCGTCGTACAGCCACAACACGTACTCGTCGCGGTAGGAGTCGTGGCTCGTCAGACAGACGATCGGTTCCTCGCCGTTCTCGGGAAACCCGTTGCGGTCGTCGACCTCGATGTCGAACGTGTTCACCCGGAGGTCGGCGTCGACATCTGTCGCCTCCAGGTGTTCGGGCGTGACCTGGATCGCCGCCTCCTCGTCGCCGTCGATCCGCCGGGGTTCGACCCGAAGCCCGGCAGTGACACCGTGGTCGATGAGAAACCGATTCGGGAAGAGGATGTCTGCCTCGTAGGTGGTCGCGAACTCGTCACGGATCTGCCCCACGTCCCGTGGCGTGCGGGTGGTGACCTTCGTCACCGGCTCCCCACGAATGCTCTCGAACCGATCGTTCTCTGGCTCGCCGTGTGGGTGCTCGCGCGTGTCGAGGATCACGTCGTACTCGGAGACGAGATCACGGTCGGCGACATCCGCCGTCGGAACGTAGAAGTACGGCTCGACACCCACGACGCGGACGTGTTCACGCTCGTCGTCTGTGGTCCGGCCGAACACGTGGACGACCGGGTACTCGTCGCTGCCGCGCCCTTCGACGGTGTAGTCGACGGCAGTCACCATCAGTTCGACCGCCGTCTCCGCAGTCGGCTCGGGCACCCGCACGTCGCCAGCGCCGATCACCTCACTGACGTGTGTCGCCGTCTCGTCGGCGACCGCGACCGCCTCCGCCTCCGGCCGGTCGTCGCCGGACGCAGAGAGGTCGTCTAACGTCGTCTGATCCATACCACAACTGGGTTCGCCTCGGTGAAGAACCCTCTCCTCTCGCCGTTCGTGACCGGGCGGCAGACCCCGCCGTGACGGCAAGAGCTTTACCGTGTGACCAATTACCAAACTACGGCTATGACCCACCCGACCGACCGCCCCGCGACGGGGCCGGCGACGCCCCGGGCGAGCACAGCGCGTGATGCCCCCGAGGCGATCGAGGTGTACGAGGACGACGGCCAGATCGTCTTTTTCGACGAGGAGAACCCACTCGCCTGGCTCGAAGCCTCACACACCGTGACACTCTCTGATCTCGTCTAGCGCGACAGCCACGGCCCGCGATCAGTTCCCTTTAGACTGCCGTCGTCGTACCCCGCTCCGTGAGCGACGGCGACGACAGCGAGCCGAGTGGGGCGAGCGATGGAGACCCGACTGGGGCGGGTGACGGCGACCCCGCGGCCGCCGGCAACAGGCTCGCCGACAAGTTCGGAGAGCCGTCGGAGTTCGACCCCACAGAACGGTTCGGCGACCCGGAAGAAGAGGCGCCGTCGGCGCCGGGCGTCTCCGACCCCACCGAGAACCTCCCGGACCCGTCGGAGGCGGACGGGGCGGTCCACCGAGCGTTCTGGACGGCGTTGCTCTGGACGAACGTCGCCTTAGCAGGGGTGACGCTCGGCCCCGCGTACGCACTGTTAGCCGGCGGAACCGAGATCGGCGCCGCCGTCACGGTCGTCGGCGCCTTCGCCACGCTCCGTGTCTACCAGACCGTCCGGGCGTTCCAGAACAGAGACAACGGCGCGACCGCCGCGGCCGACGGCGGCGCGTCACCGGACGACTCTGGCGACGGGACGAGTGAGACTGGCGACGACGACGCGACCTGAGAGACTGACGACGACGACGGCACGGACGAGACCGGCGGCGACGACGCGACCTGAGAGACTGACGGCGACGGGCGAGCGTCCGCCGCCGACACCGTCAAAGGGTGACGAGACTCGGGAGACTTATCGGCGCCCGGCCGGACCGCCGAGTGTGAACGACACACCTGGTCGGCTCGGCTCTGGGCCGCGTCCGTCCTCCGAGGGAAAGACCGGCGACCCCGAGCAGACGAGCGACGACGAAAACGAGAGTGATGCCGTGACGCTGGCGGAGTCGTACACGGAGATGACGGAGTTGTTGTTGCCCAACGACACCAACAACCTCGGGCGTGCGCTTGGCGGGGCAGTGCTCCACTGGATGGACATCTGTGGCGTCATCGCGTCGATGCGGTTCTCGTCGCGACAGTGTGTCACCGCGTCGATGGACCACGTCGACTTCATCGGTCCGATCGACATCGGCGAGGTGGTGGTGATCGAAGGGTACGTGTTCAACACTGGCCGAACGAGTGTCGACGTGAAAGTCGACGTGCGCGCTGAAAATCCGCAGACTGGCGAGGTTCGCGAGACGACCAACTCCTTTTTCACTTTCGTCGCGCTCGATGAGGGGGGCCATCCGACTGCGGTGCCGGAGTTAGACTGTCCGACGACCGAAGAGGCTGCACTCCGGGAGGCGGCACTCGATGAACGCCGCGCCCAACTGGAAGACGTGAGCGACCGCCTGGAGTAGCCCCACAGAAGACGACACGGTGCCGACACACGGTCGCGAACCCGCCCAGCCGACCGGTTCTTGTTGTTTCGTCCCAGATTGACAATCCCCCTATCGAATTCAACTACCCCCTACTGAATCTGACCACCCCATACCAGACTCGACCACCCCCTTCCAGACTTTGGTAGGGGAAACCAGAGTCGTGACAGTATCCGAGCGTGTCGGCAGTGACCGAGACGACAGTACGAATAGGTGAGGGGACTATGGTGAATACGCGACGGAACACAGGTTGACGACGACACCGTTGGTGGACCCACGAGAGGGGGACTCAGACGCAGACGCTCCGTCGTGTGATTGGTCTGCCGATCCCACCCCGCGT
Source organism: Haloferacaceae archaeon (assembly GCA_018609965.1). Taxonomy (GTDB): domain Archaea; phylum Halobacteriota; class Halobacteria; order Halobacteriales; family Haloferacaceae; genus JAHENP01. Next base: position 4,492 of record JAHENP010000045.1, on the reverse strand, counting down.
TTGCCCCGACTGACGCGGCCGCCGTCGCCCCACGGCGGCCGCCCTCCCCCCGTGTGCTTCGTGGCACACAAGCGGTCCAATCCGGCTGCCGTCGCCCCACGGCGGCCGTCTCAGTTTCTCGATCCGTGAGCTACGGCGTCGGTCGACGACCGAGTGTCACTTCGACTGCCGTCTGCTCCCCGTCTCGCACCACTGTCACGGGGACAGTGTCGTCGGGACTGGTCTCTAACGCGAGGTAGTTCGAGAGGTCCGCCTGTGTCTCGACGGCCGCGTCGCCGATCCCGACGATCACGTCCCCGCCGGTCGCCACCTGCACGCCACGGACGATCTGGCTCCCGGTCGCCGCCCGGAGTTTGTCGTCAGACGGACCCTCGCCGACGACTCTGGTGACGATCAGTCCGCCGACGTTGTCGAGATTGTACACCTCGGCGGCGGTCGGCGTCACCTCTCTGAGCCCGACACCGAGCAACGAGTGGCGGTACTCCCCGTCGGCGATCAACGCCGGGATCACCCGTTTCGAGAGCGCCGCGGAGATCCCGAAGCCGATGTTCTCCCCGCCGGCGGAGCTGGCGACGGCGGCGATCTCGCCCGCGGCGGTGACGACCGGCCCGCCGCTGTTGCCGGGGTTGAGCGCGGCGTCCGTCTGGACCGCGTCCGGGATCGAGAAGTTGTTCGGCGCCGGCAGCAGTCGGTCGACCCCGCTGACGATTCCGCGAGAGGCAGAGCCGCCCAGATCGAACGGCGTTCCGATGGCCAACACCTCCGTCCCGACCGGCGGCTCCGGCTCCGTGTCGGCCCACGGAAGCGTCCGAGCACTGTCCGGGCGGTCGGCCGGCCGGAGCACCGCCAGGTCTGAGTAGACGTCCGTCCCGACGAGCGAGGCGGCACGCCACTCGTTGTCTCGGAACCGGAGTTGGAACCGGTCGCCGGGCGCGACCACGTGTTGGTTCGTCACGACGTGTGGCCCACCGGGACCGAGCCCGGTGACGAACCCGGAGCCGGTGGCCGCACGCCCGCCGCGGTCGTAGACGAGAATCCCGACGACGGAGTCGATCACCTCCCGGTAGATCCGAGTGGCCGAGCCGACGCCGGCGTCGTCGCCGAACGCCACGCCGTCTACGGCCGCGGATTCACGCTCGCCCGAGTCGGCTCCCGACCCCGACCCCTGTGCGGTCGGGAGTCCTCGTCCGTTCTCCGCCGAGCAACCCGCCACCCCGCTCAGGAGACCGGCGCCGGCGGCTGCGAGAAACTGTCGTCGTCGCACACAGACGTTACACGCGCCGTGTGCGTAAAACCCCGGCCAGCCTCTCCCGTCTGTTGGTCTCTCCGCTCGTCCGGCGGACCAGACGGCAGTCGACAACCCCCGGGATACTTCTGCCAGCCAGTCGACGCACCGGTATGCGACTGGCAAAACAGACTTGGCCGGAACTCCGCGAGGGGCTTGACGGGGAGTCGTTGGCGGTCGTACCGACGGGGTCGACGGAACAACACGGGCCACACCTGCCGTTGGCGACGGACTACCTCATCGCGGAGTCGCTGGCGGCGGCCGCGACCGACGAGACGGACGCGGTGCTCACGCCGCCGATCCGGATCGCCGTCTCCGAGCACCACCGACAGTTCCACGGGACGATGTGGGTCGAACCCGGACTGTTCCGCGACTACGTCGAAAACGTCGTCCGAAACCTCACCTACCACGGGTTCGACCGTGTCCTGTTCGTCAACGCCCACGGCGGCAACGTCCAACACCTCCGTGAGGTCGGGCGCCGACTCCGTCGGGACCGGACCGCCTACGCGATTGAGTGGATGTGGGACGAGTCGATCCCGGAGTTGGTCGACGAACTGTTCGAACAGAACGGCCCCCACGGCGGCCCCAAGGAGACGGCGATGATCATGCACGTCGCCCGCGAGTTGGTCCGCGAGGATCGGTTGGAAGACGCCCGCGACGGTGGGCTGACGGAGATCACGCCCGGTGACACCCGACAGTTCGGCGCTCGGACGTTCTACGAGTCGACCGACAACGCCGACAACGGCGTGTTCGGCGACCAGACGGACGCCACCCCCGAGGCCGGCGCGGAGCTGTTCGCGGCCGCCACCGACCAGCTCGTCAACCTGATCAAGTGGCTCGACGACCAGCCGTTCGACGACCTGATGCCGGACCCACACAAGTGACTGGCGAGGACACGCCGGACGGATCACCCGACGACCCGGGCGACACCCCCGCCGAGACGGACCGGCTGGGGAAGGTCGACGACGACTTCTTCGCCGACCTGATCGCGCCGGAGTTGGGTGCCGACCGCGAGGACGTACGGCTCGGGCCGGCACACGGTGTCGACTTCGGTGTCGTCGACATCGGCAGAGGCGGGGGGACCGCCGGTGGGAGTGGAGCGAACGCCGGTGGGGGCGGAGCGAACGCCGGCGGGGGCGGGGCAAACGCCGGCGGCGGTGGATCGAACACCGGCGACGGCGGAGCGAACGCCGGCGGGGGCCAAGCGCTTGTGACAGCGACGGACCCACTGTCACTCCTGCCGGCGTTGGGGTTCGAACGCGCCGGCCGGTTCGCGGTGTCGTTCGCGATCTCTGACGTGGCGGTCTCGGGCGTGGCGCCGCCACACGTCGCCGTGTCGTTGTCGCTCCCGACGGAGATGGACGAGTCGGCGTTCGCGTCGTTCTGGCAGGGGCTCACGAGTGAGTGTGCAGAGCTGGGTGTGGCGGTCGTCACGGGCCACACGGCCCAGTACCCAGCGGCGTCGTACCCGTGGGTGGGTGCGACGACCGTGTTCGGCGTCGGCGATCACGACGACGTAATCCGGCCGGACGGCGCGCGCCCGGGTGACGATCTCGTCGTCACCGAAGGGCCGGCCGTCGAGACCGCGGGCCTGCTCGCGACCCTGTTCCCCGCGGAGTTCGACGCGCTGGGTGCCGAGACGGTCGCGGACGCACAGGCGTGTCTCAACCGAACGGGTGTCACCCGCGACGCTCGCGCCGCCGTCGAGGCTGCACGCGCCGAACACGAGACGAGCGCCGCGGCCGGTGACGTGACGGACGCACCGATCCCGGCGAGTGCCGCGACGGACGCACCGATTGCCGCGATGCACGACGCCACCGAGGGCGGCCTCCGGGGGGCGTTGTGTGAGACGGCGGCCGCGAGCGGCGTGCGTCTCGACGTGGACCGTGACCGGGTGCCGACCGACCCCGCGGCGCTGGCGGTCACGGACCACCTCGGGATCGACCCGTGGGCGTGTACGACCGCCGGGAGTCTCCTCTTGTCCGTCGACCCCGCGGCGACGGAGACGGTCGTCTCGGCGTTGGAGTCTCGTGGCACCCCTGCCGCGGCCGCGGGCACGGTCCGTGAGGGGTCGGGGGTCTCCGTCGACGGTGAGCGTGTCCGGCCGCCCGAGGAAGACCCGTCGTGGGCCGCGTGGGCGGCGCTCGGAGACGACTAGTCGGAGAGGCTGTTGTTCACACTGCGGGCGACGGTGTCGAACGCCCGATCCGCGGCGGCGACGCCCGTCGACTCCTCGCTCGCGTCGTCTGCGAACGACAGGAACCCGTGTGGCAGTCCTTCTGCGACGACCGAGTCGACGGCGACCCCAGCCTCCTGCAGTCGCTGGGCGTACGCGACCGCCTCCGAGCGCAGTGGGTCGTGGCTCCCCACCGCGACGACGGCGGGGGCGAGACCCGACAGCAACTCCGCGGGCGCGTCCAACGGCACGGCGTAGGGGTTGGCGGCGTCGGCCGGGGTCGCCAGATACGTCGTCCAGAATGCGTCGACATCCTGCGCCGTGAGCAGTGGGCCGTCGGCGTGTTCGCGTCGTGACGCGCCGTCGAACCCGGGCGCGAGCATCGGGTAGAAAAGGGCCTGCACAGCGAGGTCCACGTCGAGATCGAATCCCAGTGTGCGGTCGTCGCCGACGGCGAGTGCCACCGCGCTCGCGAGGTTCCCCCCGGCGCTGGTGCCCGCGACGCCGAGCCGGCCGTCACCACCCAGGTCGCTCGCGACGCTGTCGACCCACTCGACGGCCGCGACGGCGTCCGCGACGGCCCCGGGGAACGGGTGTTCGGGCGCGAGCCGATAGTCCACGCTCACGATCACGGCGTCGAGTCGGCGACAGAGCCGGCGGCAGATCCCGTCGGCGGAGTCGAGCGTGCCGAGCTGCCAGCCGCCGCCGTGGTAGAAGACGAGTGTCGGCGCGGGGGTCGTCTCCGGGCGGTAGACGCGAACCGGGACGCGACCGCCCGGCCCCGCGAAACCGAGATCCGTGACACGCGCGACCGGGAGGTGTGCGTCCGTCGAGAACAACTCGTCTTCGACGCGCCGGGCGTCTGCGGTGGCGAGGGTGTGCCACGCCGGGACGCCGAGGCTGTCGATCTCTGCGACCGCGGCGGCCATCTCCGGATCGAACTCTGCGTGGGTCACTGGCTGAGGGGTTGTCGTGGTAGGGTGAAAATGGCGTGTGGTGTGGCTGTGTACGGGTTGGTGGCTAGTGGTCTT
>JAHENP010000044.1 GCA_018609965.1 Haloferacaceae archaeon | reverse complement strand
TGTGGATACCGAGGCGGACGACGCCACGGACGCCGAGGGCGGGAGCGACTTCGGAGTGACGGGCTACGCCGGGCCGGAGTGAACGCGGTGTGGGGCCGAGTGTCCCGTGCTCGGTCTGACGCGCTCTGGTTCCTCCGCGTTGTTGTGTGGTGGTTGTCGTCGTGGTGTCTCTGTGTATTGCTGTCTGGTGTTTGGTGTTGGATGAGACTGTTCGGTAGTGTTCAGACACGGCGAGGAACGGAACCGCAGTCTCAACACCAGGAAGCCCCGTTCCAGTCCCACCCAACACCGCACAGCACCGCAGCCTCAGACCTCCCCAGCCTCCTCGTTCGCGGCGCTCGTTCCACTCGCGCCGCTCACTCGTCCCTCGCACGCGCACGCTCCCACAGAGGGGAGCGTGGCGCGCGCCGACAGCGATAGTCAATTATCTGTCTTAACGAGAGTATCACAGAAAAAGTTATTATTACTGAAGGGGAATCGTACGCCCGTGAGCACGATTCAGGTCTCCGAAGACACCAAACGGTCACTCGAACAGTTGAAGCGAGACGGCGAGACGTTCGACGAGTTGTTGACTCGACTGATGGCGATGGAGGAGCCGATCAACGTCGGCGCGTGGAGCAAGGCCGAAGCGGATCGCGTCCGGGAGACCATTGAGCGCTCTCGGAGGAGTTTCGACCGGGAGTGAGCCGCCGCGTCAGAACTGCTCGCGGTTGCCGAGCACGAACCCCAGCGAGACGATCAGGAGCGTGCCGACGAACGTCTCGACGTTCGCGACGAAGCGCGCCCAAATCGGGAGTGAACCGGTCGGTCTCGGCGGCGAGGTGGCGAACGTGATCGTGCTGTAGGTGAGCGGGTCGGCTACACCGGCGAGGGCGTAGGTGAGTGTCGAAATAGCGAATAACGCCGTCATCGTTCCGACGAGTCGCCAGACACCGACGCCGTAACCAGTGAACAGTCCCGAGACGAACTGCGGGAGGTGTTGGCGGCTAAACCACCCCACTTCGGCGGCTGTTTCTCTGCGGCGCGCGCGGCGTTCACTGATGTGGAGTTGGCGTGCTTCCCCGACGAAACCAGCGTCGTGATACTCCAGTTTGAGGTCGTGGTACGCACGCGCCAATTTAATCCACTCCTCAGCCGAGGACTGCTCTGCAAATCCGTCAACACTGGTTGCGCTGTTGATTTCGAGATCCGCAATTGTCGCGCCAGCGAGGTCTGCATTAGAGAGTGAAGCAGCACGAAGATTTGCATCAGTGAGATTCGTTTCTGAGAGATTAGCGCCTGTGAGATTAGCGCCTGTGAGATTCGTTCCTGTGAGATCAGTATTTGCGAGATTAGCATCTGCAAGATCAGCATCTGCGAGATCAGCATCTGTGAGATCAGCACTTATGAGATTCGCTCCTGAGAGACCAACACCTGTGAGATCAGCATCTGCGAGATCAGCATCTGCGAGGTCAGCATCTGCGAGATCAGCATCTGCGAGGTCAGCATTTGCGAGGACAGCATCTGTGAGATCAGCATCTGCGAGGACAGCATCTGTGAGATCAGCATCTGTGAGATCAGCATCTGTGAGATCAGCATCTGCGAGGACAGCATCTGTGAGATCAGCATCTGTGAGATCAGCATCTGCGAGGACAGCATCTGCGAGATCAGCATCTGTGAGATCAGCATCTGCGAGGACAGCATCTGTGAGATCAGCATCTGCGAGATCAGCATCTGTGAGATCAGCATCTGTGAGATCAGCCTGAGAAAAGACGGCGTATCGAAGAAATGCTTTAGAAAGGTTGGCGTCTGTGAGTTCCCCCAGAAAAAAATTGGTGCGAAGCATGATAGCCTGGGAAAGGTCTGCATAACTGAGGTTTACTATTGAGAGGTCACTACGCGTGAGGTCTGCTCTTGGAAGGAAAGCATTGCGGAGGTCTGCATCCGAGAGGTTGGCACGCCGAAGCCTAGCCTGCGAGAGGTCAACGCTCTTGAGATCCGCTTCCGAGAAGTCAACGTTGTTGAGATCCGCTTCCGAGAGGTTAGCGCGATTAAAAGATGTCTCTGAGAGGTCAGTACCCCGAAACAGTGTTCTATTGAATCGCAGTTCATCACCTAGTTTCATCCCCACAAGCACGGTTCCATCTAGTGATTCTCCTGGGTTGCTTTCTGCACGGATTTCAGCAGGCACTCTTGCGTCCCGCAGCGTCTCGATACTCTTGTGCTCCGTCTCGTCGGGTGTAGCATGCCACGCACAACGGTCGGTGTCCGGCAACGCCTCCCGAACACACGTCGTCTGCTGGTGACTGTTTCCTTCGTCAAGAGAAAACTTATTATCATAACCAAACCGCTCACAATCCTTCGGCCACTCGTACCCACAGAACTCGGCCGGCACCTCGCCCATACCACAACATCCACCCACAGAGACATAAGACCACTAGCCACCAACCCGTACACAGCCACACCACACGCCATTTTCACCCTACCACGACAACCCCTCAGCCAGTGACCCACGCAGAGTTCGATCCGGAGATGGCCGCCGCGGTCGCAGAGATCGACAGCCTCGGCGTGCCGGCGTGGCACACCCTCGCCACCGCAGACGCCCGGCGCGTCGAAGACGAGCTGTTCTCGACGGACGCACACCTCCCGGTCGCGCGCGTCACGGATCTCGGCTTCGCGGGGCCGGGCGGTCGCGTCCCGGTTCGCGTCTACCGCCCGGAGACGACCCCCGCGCCGACACTCGTCTTCTACCACGGCGGCGGCTGGCAGCTCGGCACGCTCAACTCCGCCGACGGGATCTGCCGCCGGCTCTGTCGCCGACTCGACGCCGTGATCGTGAGCGTGGACTACCGGCTCGCGCCCGAACACCCGTTCCCCGCGGCCGTCGCGGACGCCGTCGCGGCCGTCGAGTGGGTCGACAGCGTCGCGGGCGACCTGGGTGGTGACGGCCGGCTTGGCGTCGCGGGCACCAGCGCCGGAGGGAACCTCGCGAGCGCGGTGGCACTCGCGGCCGGCGACGACCGCGCGCTGGGGTTCGATCTCGACGTGGACCTCGCTGTGCAGGCCCTGTTTTACCCGATGCTCGCGCCCGGGTTCGACGGCGCGTCACGACGCGAGCACGCCGACGGCCCACTGCTCACGGCGCAGGATGTCGACGCGTTCTGGGCGACGTATCTGGCGACCCCGGCCGACGCCGCCAACCCCTACGCCGTGCCGTTGGACGCGCCCGCGGGGTTGCTGTCGGGTCTCGCTCCCGCCGTCGTCGCGGTGGGGAGTCACGACCCACTGCGCTCGGAGGCGGTCGCGTACGCCCGACGACTGCGGGAGGCTGGGGTGGCTGTCGACTCGGTCGTCGCGGAGGGACTGCCACACGGGTTCCTGTCGTTCGCAGACGACGCGAGCGAGGAGCCGACGGGCGTCGCCGCCGCAGACCGGGCGTTCGGCGCCGTCGCTCACAGTGTGAACAACAGCCTCTCCGACTAGTCGTCCGCGAGCGCTGCCCACGCGGCCCACGACGGATCTTCCTCGGGCGGCTGGACACGCTCACCGTCGACGGAGACCCCCGATCCCTCACGGACCGTGCCCGCGGCCGCGGCAGGCGTGCCACGGGACGCTAACGCCGAGACGACCGTCTCCGTCGCGGCCGGGTCGACTGACAAGAGGAGACTCCCGGCGGTCGTACACGCCCACGGGTCGATCCCGAGGTGGTCCGTGACCGCCAGCGCCGCGGGGTCGGTCGGCACCCGCTCGCGGTCCACGTCGAGACGCACGCCGCTCGCGGCCGCCGTCTCACACAACGCCCCCCGGAGGCCGCCCTCGGTGGCGTCGTGCATCGCGGCAATCGGTGCGTCCGTCGCGGCACTCGCCGCGATCGGTGCGTCCGTCACGTCACCGGCCGCGGCGCTCGTCTCGTGTTCGGCGCGTGCAGCCTCGACGGCGGCGCGAGCGTCGCGGGTGACACCTGTTCGGTCCAGACACGCCTGTGCGTCCGCGACCGTCTCGGCACCCAGCGCGTCGAACTCGTCGGGGAACAGGGTCGCGAGCAGACCCGCGGTCTCGACGGCCGGCCCTTCGGTGACGACGAGATCGTCACCCGGGCGCGCGCCGTCCGGCCGGATTACGTCGTCGTGATCGCCGACGCCGAACACGGTCGTCGCGCCGACCCACGGGTACGACGCCGCGGGGTACTGGGCCGTGTGGCCCGTGACCACCGCCACACCCAACTCTGCACACTCACTCGTGAGTCCCTGCCAGAACGACGCGAACGCCGACTCGTCCATCTCTGTCGGGAGCGACAACGACACGGCGACGTGTGTCGGCGCCACGCCCGAAACCGCCACGTCGGAGATCGCGAACGACACCGCGAACCGGCCGGCGCGTTCGAACCCCAACGCCGGCAGGAGTGACAGTGGGTCCGTCGCTGTCACAAGCGCTTGGCCCCCGCCGGCGTTCGCTCCGCCGTCGCCGGTGTTCGATCCACCGCCACCGGCGTTTGCCCCGCCCCCGCCGGCGTTCGCTCCGCCCCCACCGCCGTTCGCTCCACTCCCACCGCCGTTCGCTCCGCCTCCGCCGATGTCGACGACACCGAAGTCGACACCGTGTGCCGGCCCGAGCCGTACGTCCTCGCGGTCGGCACCCAACTCCGGCGCGATCA
>JAHENP010000043.1 GCA_018609965.1 Haloferacaceae archaeon | reverse complement strand
GAGTGGGCGGACGTGATCGAGTACAGCACCGCCGCCCCGCCACAGAGCCGGGTCGAGGCGACCCGCGCGGCAGTTCGGGCTCGGGGAGCGCGGCCGACCGACAAGCTCCTCTACCACGGCGGGGTGAAGTACGGGGTCGAACTCGCGGACGGACGCGGAGTGAACGTCAGGAACGGACGCGCGACACCGCTGCGAGAGATCGACCCCGACGGGATGGCGTCGTCGTCGACCGGCGCGCCGAGCGCCACGAGTCACTTCGACCAGCTCTGGGGCGTGCCCGCCTGGACGGAGAGTGACGACGACGACCCGTGGGACGAGTGGGACGGCTGTGTCCCGGTCGCGGCGTCGATGCTGCTCGCGTACCACGAGGGGGCTGGCTTCCTGGAGAAGGAGGCGTACATCGACGACCTCCACGAGGACATGAACACGAACGACGCCGGGTCGACGTTCCCGACGGACATCGACAACGGTTTCAACAAGTTCGACACAGGTAACAACTCCTACAACGGCCGGAACATCTACATCTGGAGTCACCCGAACTTCGTGAAGAGTGAGATCGACGCCGAGCGGCCGTTCCTGCTCAACATGACCAGCGGCGACCAGGCAGACGACAGGAACCAGAACTACGGCAACCACAGCGTCTGTGTCGTCGGCTACGATCAAGGCGGTGACGAGTTGATCCTCCACGACACCTGGGACTACAGTTCACACCACCTCGACTGGGGGAGTTGGCTCGTCGCCGCCTACACCAAGGTCACCGTGGAGTGAGGTGTGTACTTTCCACGGCAGAGGACACCCCGCTGGCGGCCGGGACTGGCGGCTCACCCCGTCTCGGTGACGCTGAGCGTGTAGTTCCCACTCCGGGCGTACGAGTCGACGGTGACGTACAGCCGTGTCGACGTGTCGGGGTTCTGGATCGTGAGACTCTCGTTGCTGTCCGTGGAGACGAACCGTTTCGTCGCCGTGTCGTTCGTCGGACAGTCTGCCTCCCCGTCGTTGACGTAGAGGTCGAAGTCCGTCCCGTCGTCGCCGGTGAGTTGGACATCGACGGAAGCGGGGTCGTCGAAGGAGAAGCTGTAGGCGTAGCAGTCGGAGTCGCTGAACCCGGAGAGGTCGCTGGAGACAGTGTCTGTCGTCTGTCGGCCGCCGTTGCCGCCGCCCGATCCTGGGGGCGTCGGCGTTGGTGTCGCACTCGGAGTCGTCTCGACGGCTGCCTGTGCGTCGATGATCCCGGCACCTTCCTCGTCAGTAGAGAGGTCAGTGTCGTTGGCGGTCTCCCGGAGGTGTTTGCGTGTGGTCGCGCGGTTCGTCCCGTGTTGGGCGATAATGAGTGCGGCGACACCTGCGGCACACGGCGACGACATCGACGTGCCGCTCTTCGGATAGTACTTGTTGCCGAAGTAGCCTTCGGCCACGGTCGAGTTGTATCCCACGCCCGGTGCGGCCACCTCGACCTGCGAGCCGGTGTTCGTGAAACGCGCTAGGTTGCCGTCGGAGTCGACAGCCGAGACGGCGACAACCTGATCGTACCCAGCGGGAAACCCAACGGAGTCGTTGTCGTCGTTGCCTGCAGCCGCGATCAGCAACGACCCCTCGTTGTGCGCGTACTGGACGGCGTTGCGCTCTACGGTCGATGCAGACGGTGATCCTAACGAGAGGTTGATGATGTCAGCATTCTGGTTTGCGGCCCACTTGATTGCGTCGGCGACATCCGAGCCGAACCCAGAGCCATCGGCGCCGAGCGCACGTCCGAAGATCAACTCCGACTGGCTCACTCCCGTGACACCTGTCCCGTTGTCTGTCACTGCCCCGGCAATCCCGGCGACGTGGGTGCCGTGTGTCTGTGGTTGGCCGTTGTCGCTGGTTCCGTTGATCGGATCGTCGTCGCCGTCGGCGAAGTCCTTACCGGGGTTCGACCGGACGTTCGCAGCGAGGTCCTCGTGATCGTAGTCCACGCCTGTGTCGATCACGGCAATCCGAACGTCCGAGGAACCCAACGTCGTGTCGAACGCCGCATTGGCGTTGATCAGGTCCAACGAGTCCTGTGTACTCCGGAGCGGATCGCTCGGCTCGAACGACGGTCGTTGTTGTCGGTTGCGCTCCGCGTACCGGACCATCTCGTGGCTCTCGGCGGTCTGGACGTAGTCGTGTTCGATGCCGGTCGGCGTGTCCGGCGGGAACTGGACGGTGACGTACCGGAGCGTCTCGTCGGCGTCGAGAATCGCCGCCGGCTCCGGCAGTGTGTCTTCGACCGGCCCGCGGAGGCTGTCGGCGGCCGCCGACACCCCGACGAGCACCTGGTCCGCTTTCGAGACCTCGGGGGTGGCCGCGCTGGCACGGCCGACGGTGGCCGCGGCCGCCGCCGCACCGGTCGCCTGGAGGAACCCGCGCCGCGAGAGATCGTCTGTCACTGTCGACACCCCCGACTCGGTCGGTCACGCGTCGGTGCGTCTGGCCGTCTCGGCTCCGTCTCTCCGATCATAGTTCGATGATGTCGTTGGGACCGAGTGACTGCGGGACGACGAGTTTGATCTCCGTCCGGCCGCCGCTGGGCGTCACGAAGACGATTCGTGCCGTCTGCCCGCCGGTCATCGGGTCGAGATCGACCCGGCGGCGGTCGTCGGCAGTCCCGCTCTCGACTGCGGCGATGTTAATGTAGATCGACACTAACTCCCCGTCCGAGGACAGCGTGGTGTCGTCTGCGGAGTTCGGGGAGAACGCGTGGTACGTCAGATGCGGGTCGGTGTCGCCGTCGAGTTCACTCGCTGGTGGTGGGTCGCCGTCGTCGGTGTCGCCCGTCTCGACGGGTGAGAGCCCGCTCGTCGCGTCGGCACCGCTCGTCGTGCTCGCGCCGAACCCGTTTCCACTCCCCCGACCGGGGGCGTGTGACTTGTTGCCGCCGTACTTGAGCGCGACCGACTCGTTGGGACCGCTCCACAACACTGTCGTGTCCTGAACGTCGATAAACTCCCCGCCGGGGCCGCGTTCGGCGGTGATCTTGACCGTGTTCACCGTCCCGTCTGCCAGCGCGTCGTCGCCGGACTTGGGACGCTCGTCGTCCCGGTTGGCGGTGACGTTGCCCACGACGGAGACGGTCGCGAGCCGCGAGGTGACGCGGTCGGCCGCCTCCTCGCTCGTCTGCCCGCCTTTCGCCTGGAGGAAGTCACTCGTGTCTAAGAACACCCCCGCGGCGAGCATCGCCACGATTACCATCGCGGTGAACACGATCAATGTCCCGATCCCGACCTGTCCCTGTTCGGCGTCACCACGTCGTAGACACATCTGGTGTCTCTCCCCTCGTTTCCCTCACGTGTTACTATTAAATCTTTATATAAGAGAAATCAAAACGGGGAAAATTACGATTTTGCTAGAAGTATACACACTGACGGACTGGCCAGACAACGACTGGTAAGTGCGGCCAGCACGTACCGACGGTGAGATGGGACAGACCACACTCGGTGACGGCACGCACGATCTCTCCGAACTCCGAGCCCGTTACGACGAACTGGTTCACGAGCGACTCCCGGAGACCGCACAGGCGGGCGAGAACTGGCCCGTCCACCTCGACCATTGTTTCGGGCGGATCGTCCTCGACAACCTGTTCGGCGACGAGTGGTACGACCACGTCGACGGGCGGCCGGCGTACGAACAGCTCTCGGCGGACGAACTCGCCGACGCAGTCGAGATCGCCGAGCGGATGCTCGACGGCGGTGCCGGCGTCACGCGAGAGCTAAACCGGAACTCACTGCGGTGGCGTGGGAAACTCGACGACGCCGAAGGGTAAAAACGACTCCCGACGGTGACGACGGCTCGTCACAGCGTATCGACAGGAGCCGGCGGTCAATACCCATACCTTTATTTAGAAAGCGCAGACAAATACGAACCGCATGCAGAAGGATATACCCGATCCAGCGGAGTACGCGTGGGAGTTCGAGACACACGGCGATGTCGGTGTCTGGAACATTCGCGGGTGGGACGGCTGGGCCGACGAGACGTTGGAGGCAGTGAGCCAACACTACCGACTGCGCGGGGCGGAAGACGACATCACCGCCACTATCGCAGTGTTCGGTGACAAGACCCAACTCCCGCCGGAGACGCAGGAGTACATGGCCGAACAGTGGTCCGACAACGGCCAGTACGTCGGTGTCGACAAGATCGGCTTCGTCGCCGAGGGGATCACCGGGATGGCGATCAAGTCGAACGTCGAGGTTCCCGGAGCGGAGTTGGACGACTTCGACACGCTTGAGGCCGCACTGGCGTGGGCACAGTCCTGATCGACTGGTACCAACTGGCTCCGGATTCGACTCTCCACAGAACTATGTGCCGAACATTAATAGGTTCTACTACTGTTGACCCATTCATTACCCTTTCTTGTCTACGGATAAGTTACTGACACGTGAGTCAGTCAGACCCAGCGATGTTGCAGCTTCCGTCGGCGCTGAACGACCGCGAGAGTTGGTTGGAGCCGTTCGAGTGGTACGAACAGATGCGGGCAGACACGCCGGTTCGGTACGACGAGCGCCGTGGGGCGTGGGACGTGTTCGGATACGACGAGGTGAAGTCGGTGCTCGACGACGACGAGCGGTACTCCGTCGATCCGCGGAATGCGGCCGGTCCGCGCGGTGACGACGACGGGCCGATTGGCGGGACGATGTTGACGCGTGACCCGCCGCGACACGACGAGCTTCGGAGTGTCGTCGAGGAGGCGTTTCGTCCCCGACAGCTCCGGGAGTTGGAGCCACGGATGCGGACGATCACGAACGAGCTGCTCGACGACGCGCTCGCCGAGGCCGACGGGCAGTTCGATCTCGTCGAGGCGTTGTCGTACCCGTTGCCGGTGGTCGTGATCGCCGAACTTCTCGGGGTGCCGAGCGACGAGCGTGAGCAGTTCAAACGGTGGTCAGACACCCTCGCCCGAAGTGCCGACGACACGACCGACACCGAGGCGATCGTCGAAGACCAACAGGACGCCGGAGAGGAGATGGCCGAGTACTTCGGCCGACAGATCGAGGAGCGTCGTCAGAACCCGCGTGACGACCTCCTCACTACAATCGCGACCAACGAGGGGGCGGGTGGTCGGCTCTCGCGGCGTGAGGCACTAGGGATGTGTACGTTGTTGTTGACGGCCGGCAACATCACCACGACGAATCTGATCACGAACGCCGTTCGGTGTCTCGACACGCAGGGCGCCGAGACGCACGCACGCCTGGCGGACGACGAGGCGGCGCTGAAGAGCGCTATCGAGGAGACGCTCCGGTACCGGTCGCCGGTCCAGGCGATTCTCCGGAACGTGACCAGCGAGACGAACTTGGGCGGGGAGACACTCCAACCGGGCGAAGAGGTCGTGCTCTGGGCAGGGTCGGCCAACCGCGACGATCAACAGTTCGACGACGCAGGGTCGTTCCGTCCAGGCCGGTCGCCGAACCAACACCTCGGGTTCGGCTACGGGACACACTACTGTCTCGGTGCGCCGTTGGCCAGACTGGAGGCGAAAGTCGCACTGGACGTGTTGTTGGACCGACTCACGGGAATCGAAGTCGTCGACACCGAACTCCAGCCGGTTCGGAGTTCGTTCATCTACGGGGTAGAGTCGTTGCCGGTGAGCTACGAGTCGGCAACCTGACGCCGAGTCGTTGCCGGTGAGCTACGAGTCGGCAACCTGACTCTCACCGCGGAGTGTCGTCGGCCGGGTCGGCCAGTAGCTCGGCGAGCCGGTCGGTCGCGCCGTCTGGCCACCCCGTAGAGTCGGTCGTCGCACGGTGGAGTCGGCGGCACAGATCGACCGTCACGGCTCCGTCGAGTGTGACGACGGGGTTCGTCCGGCGTTCCCACGCGAGCCGCCAGGGTGCCGACGGGTCGAACCGAACGTAGCTCGTGTCGTCGGTCTCAGTTTCCGAAACCGGAATCTGTCGGCGGCCGGCGACGCTCGTCGTGTCGACCGTGACCAACGGATCGGTGGTGTCTGTTGTCTGTTCGAGCGACTCTGCCGCCTGTTCGACGGCGTGACGGAACTGGGAGAGGCCCTCGGCCTGCCACGCACAACTCGTGTGACTCGGCACCCGTTCGACGTAGACGGTCGGCGCGACTGACAGTGGGACGCCCACGACGACGGGTTAGAGGTCGAGCCGGACGAGGCTATCGGCTCTCCGGCTCCGCCCGCCTGCCGAGTGTTCGCGTCCGGATCGGACTGTCTCACGGAGCGACGACCGGCGAAAACGTTGAATCCGTCTCCGGGCGCAGTGGTCGGTGTGAACCTCGCAGTCGACGGCGGGAAGCTGCTGTACGCGCTCGGAGTCGCCTTCGCACTCGGCGCACTGGTGTACTTCACACGAGACGTGGTGTTCGGGCTCTCCGTCACCGTCACCGCCCTCCTGTTGTTCGTCGGGTTCCTCGCCGCGTTCGTCGCCGGGCTCGCGCTCGACCGCGACGCGCTCGATGTGGTCGCGTACGCGCTGAGTGGCCTGTCGTATCTAGTGGGGGTCGGCTACGTCCTCACGCGGTACACGGTCGGCGAGACCGGGACGTTCCTCCTGTTGGGCGTGTCTGCGGCGTTGTTCCTCGGACTGGGGTACGCCGTCCGCGAACACGACCTCGCGGTCGACGGCCGCACCGCCCAGTTCGTCCTCGTCGGGACGCTGGCGGTGAGTGGTGTCTTCGTCGGCGCGGACGCCGCCACGGGCGGCGTGACGTACACGACGGAACTCGACGACGAGACGACAGCACGACTCACCCCTGCGGAGGCGGCAGAGCCACGGAGTGCCGTCGAGGTGTCCGTCGGGACAGTCGTCGCGCGTAACGACTCGCCGTTCACCCGCCCGATCGACCTGCCGTCGGGGCGTGCCTGTGCCGTCGGCGTGGACACACAGAGAGTGACCGACCGGCTCGGCCTCCGGTACGACCCTCGTCCCGACGGGACGCCGCTGGCCGGCGGAGGCGAGCGGAGCTACGAACTGCAGGTGATCGTCCCGACACCCGCCGGGAACGAGACCAGCGTGACGTACGGGATCGAGCGCGGGGAGAGCTGTGACGTGCGCCGGGAGACGCCGACGATCCTGCTCGTCGACAGCGAGAAGACGGCAGAGTGACCGGATCACGGGTCAGTTCGACCGGCTCCCGTGTGGGTCCGTCTCCCCCTCGCCGAGCACCATCTCGTGGGTCGGCGGGAAGCTGCCGTCGACGAGCAGGCGTGCCCAGTCCGTCTCGATCTCGAAGAACACGCTCTCGTCGTTGTCGAGGTACGCGCTGTGGCCGTACTTGTCGACGTAGTTCGATCTGATCGCGGCGGCGTCGTCGCCGAACACCTCCCGCGCGACCCCCTCTAACTGGAGGTTGTCGTCGCCGTCGACGACGACCGCGACGCGCGGGTTCTCGGTCATGTTCTCGTACTTGCGGTACGGCGACTCCGTCGTGATCTGGACGTTCAGCTCGCCGTCCGTGACGAACCGGACGGTCGCGGCCTCCGGCACCCCGTCTGCCGACGCGGTGGCGAGGGTGCAGGTGCGCTCGGTCCGCAGGAGTCGTCTGGCGCGCTCGGGGGCGTTGGGCACACAGTGTGTGACACCGTCTGCGGGCTAACTGTGACGGTGCAACGCGAACTCTAATCACGGCTTCTGAGTCGGCCCACGGTCACACTATTCACGATACAGCAGCCTCGGCCGGTTGGAGTCGACGTGAGCGTGACTGACACGGCGGCGATCTTCTCAATGAAATAGAATTTTTGTTGGTTGACAAAAACTACAAGGCACAGAGTGCAAAACACGTTCTATGGACACAGACGAGTTTGTTCACGCGATCAGTTCGATTCCGTCGTTCGGGAGTCCAGCGGCCTCACCGTCCGGTGAACGCTTGGCGTTCGTCTCCGACGAGACTGGCCAGAGCGTCGTGTACGTTCAGGAGGTAGCAACCGGGGATCGACACCCGGCGATCAAGGACCCGGAACTAGCACACGGTGGAGGGCCATTGCTCTGGCTCGACGACGACGAGTTACTCTTTCACCTCGGCGAGGGGGGGCTGGCGAACCGAACGGTCGCGGTACACCGGGTGGACGGTGACACCGAGACGTTGTTTTCACGCGATCAGGTCTGTCTGGTGATCGCGGTGAGCCCGGACGGCGAGCGGGTGTTGTTCCGGTCTGGTGCGGGGCCAGACGACCTGTTCGAGTACCACTTCGAGGCGGATGAGACGAGACGGCTGACGGAGACACCCGGACGGATCGCGGAGGCACACTACGGCCCGGGCGGAGACCGGATCGCCTACCGACACAGCGACGAGGGGCGCGGCAAGAGTGTCCACGTACTCGACCGTGACACCGGCGAGGCGACACCACTCGAGATCGGAACGGAGAGCAGCTACACGGACGTAGAGGCGTGGAACACAGAACGGAACCTCCTGTTGGTGGAAGACGACGACCACGGGAAGCGGCGT
>JAHENP010000042.1 GCA_018609965.1 Haloferacaceae archaeon | reverse complement strand
GGAGGATCTCAACATCGACCTGACGATCAAGGAAAACGTCTCCACCGCGGAGTTGGCCCGGACGTTCGAACGCCGCAACGACCTGGTCCACTTCATCGGCCACCGCGACGAACAGGGACTGGAGTGTTCGAACGGGTTCTTCTCTGCGGACACGATCCGGGAGTCGAACGCCCAGACGTTCTTCCTCAACGCCTGTGGCTCGTTTCCCGAGGGCCGGGCGCTCGTCGAGAAGGGGAGTGTCGGCGGCGGCGTCACCTTCGAGAGTGTCACCAACGACGACGCCGTCAAGGTCGGGGTCGCGTTCGCTCGGCTCATCATGAACGGGTTCTGCATCGAGCGCGCACTCGACTACACCCGCGGCCAACTGATGACGCCGAAGGACTACGCCGTCGTCGGCGACGGGACACACGTCCTGACGCAGAACGACTCGATCGTCCCGGAGGCGTTGTTCCTCTCGGAGAACGACGACGGGACGTACACCATGCTGATCGAGCAGAGTTCGCCGTGGATTACTGGGGCTACAACCCGAGGACGTATAGACGATGACGATCGGAGGCACCTACTGGGAATGGATAGACTGTATCAAAGAGATGAAACTGTTGTGAGAGAGTACTTAAGTAGACACGATGGTCCGGTAATATATGATGGAGATTTATACTTATCTGAGGACCTTTCAGAGAAAATCGGTCGGGTCTAAATAACCGCTTCGCAATTATGGTCCAGTATTTGTCTCGCTGTCCCCGTCAGTACTGAAGCAGAACTCGGCACACTCCCCGCCGCCGAGATCCAGTGCCGCGGCCCCACCCTGAACGGCGACGAACAGAACGAGCATCACCAGCAACATTGCGATTCGTGGTCGCGCCAGCAGTGCCCCGGCTGCTGACGAGACGACCCCTCTGACTCCGTCTTGTGGCATGTTCTCACAGTGCAGTGCCTATGACTTGTATCTTCCGCCATTCCCCGTTAATTCCTTGGTTCAATTTTGTAGCCACCTTGGTTTACGAATTATTACTATTACTAGCCGGTGGTATTAAGTGAGGCCAACGCGTAGGTCGGGAACACAGATGAGCGAGTTCGTGCCAGACGGGCCAGAGGAGACGCTCGCGGACCTGTTCGCCGAGACGGACGGGACCGTGTACCTGACCAACGCAGACGCGCCGGACGTCGAACGGCTGGTCGCGGCCGCCCGCGACTACGAGGGCGACCTCCCCGAGGTGCGGGTGTTGGGGGTCGGTGAGGAGCTGCGGAAGGTGCGGCGGGACTTCCTCGTCGCCTCGCGGGCGGCAGACCTGATCGACGACGACGCGTTGGCGCTGCGCGAGCGCGAGCCGACACAGAACACGACAGTGTTCGTCACGGCGTCGTCCGTCTACGTGCCGGTGCAGATCGACGGCGCCGACGGGACGGCGATCACCCGCGCCGACGGGTTCGTCACGGACGCCTACGAGTGGGCGGAACACGGCTGGGAGAACGCCGAGCGGTTCAGTCTCCGCACGCCGCCGTTGTCGGCGGTCCGTGAGACGATGGACACGGAGTTCGCCCCGGAGGCGCGTGGCGACTTCGACCGCGTGCTCGACACCGCCGCGGGCGCGCGTGACACCTCCGAGTTGGACGAGGTGATGGCGTCGTTGCTCGTCGCCGCGAAACACGAACTGCTCCACTACGACCTGAGCAAGTGGGGGGAGGATCTGGGGCTCGCCAGCAAGGCGACCTTCTCCCGGAAGAAAGGGAACTTAGAGGAGATGGGCGTCATCACCACAGAGAAGGAGACGTTGGAGATGGGGCGGCCGCGTCAACGGCTCGTGTTCACCGACGACTACCGCGAGCAGGTCGAACAGAACGGGCTGTCGAACCTGGTCGCGAACGTCGTCTACTGAGCGTCTCGGGCCTCGTCGGCGTCCGGCCGTTCTAGACCGAACACGTCGTACAGCTGGCGTTCGATCTCCGCGACGTACCGATCGAGCGTCTCGCGGAGCTTCTCGTCGTCGACGACGACCGCGGTGAGCCGCGCCGTCGGCTCGTCGGGCAGCTCGACGCGGAACCCACTCGTCTTGTCGTAGAACGGCTCCGACTCGTTCAGGATCTGTTGGTCGATCGCGTGGATCAGCTCCGAGTCGTACGCGTTGTTCATCACCTCGAAGGCGTTCTTGTACGCCCGTTGTAGCTCCGTGAAGTAGTGCGCGTACTTCTCCTCGAACTTCTCCGGGTCGAACTCCGCCATACCCCGCCTTGACCCGGCGCGGGCGTAAGTGACGCGGTCGGCACTGCCCGACACAACCCTTTTGTACAGAAACCACCACCAACGTACACGGATGGACACGACACAGGAACTCGCGCCGGCGGTCGCCTCGATTCTGGAGGCGACTGCGGGTCGCGACCACGGCGGGGAACGCGTCGCGGCCGACGCCCGGTCGTTTCCGGGTGCCGTCGCCGACGCGGCGGCCGACGGCCGGGTGCCGGTCGTCGCGGAGGTGAAGCCGACCAGCCCGACGACAGACGGGCAACGGCGGGCCGACCCGGCGGCGTTGGCCGAGGCGATGGTCGCGGGGGGTGCGACCGCAATCTCAGTACTGACGGAGCCGGACCACTTCGGCGGCTCCGTCGGGGCGTTGGCGGCGGTTCGTGAGGCCGTCGACGTGCCGGTACTGCGGAAAGATTTCCTGTTGCGGGAGTCACAGTTGGACGCCGCGCCGGCGGATCTCGTCTTGTTGATCGCGCGGTTCCTTGGCCCGGAGCCGGACGCCGCGGGCCACGGTGCCGACGACCTGTCGACGATGGTGACGGCCGCCCGCAACCGGGGGATGGAGCCGCTCGTGGAGGTCCACTCCCGTGAGGAGTTGGCGGCGGCCGTCGACGCCGGCGCGTCGGTGATCGGGGTAAACAACCGCGATCTGGCGGCGTTGGAGGTGGAGCTGGACACGTTCGAACGGGTCGCGCCGGAGGCGCCCGACGACGTGACGTTGCTCGCAGAAAGCGGGCTGTCGACGGCCGACGACGCCAGACGGATGCGAGCGGCCGGCGCGGACGCCCTGTTGATCGGGTCGGCGGTCGTCGACGGTGTCGAGCACCGCGAGACCCTGGGGGCGGTGCGGGAGACGGTGGCAGAGAACACCCGTCGATTTACGTCGGCGGAGAGCGAAACAGAACACGTGACAACCACAGGGGGAGACGAATGAGCGACGCAGAGCAGACACCGACAACAGGACCAGACCGGACGCAGGCGGGCGACGGGAAGTTCGGTGACTACGGCGGCCGGTACGTGCCGGAGGCGTTGATGCCGGCGCTGCGGGAGCTGGAGGACGCCTACGAGCGGTACGTCCTCAACAACCAGGACGGGTTTTGGGACGAGTTCCGCGAACGGATCGACGACTTCGGCGGCCGGCCCACGCCGTTGCAGTACGCGGAGAACCTCTCTGCGCGGTACGACACAAACGTCTATCTCAAGCGGGAGGACCTGCTCCACGGCGGCGCCCACAAGCTGAACAACGCGCTCGGCCAGGTGTTGTTGGCGAAGTACATGGGGAAAGAACGGATCATCGCGGAGACGGGCGCGGGCCAACACGGCACCGCGACCGCGATGGCCGCCGCACACCTCGACATGCCGTGTGAGATCTACATGGGGGAACGCGACATCACCCGCCAGCGCCCCAACGTGTTCCGGATGAAGATCAACGGCGCCGACGTGGTGCCGGTGACGACCGGTCGCGGGACGCTGAAGGAGGCAATCTCGGAGACGATGCGTGACTGGGCGACGACAGTGGAGACGAGCCACTACGTGATCGGCTCGATTGTCGGCCCCCATCCGTTCCCGACGATGGTGCGGGACTTCCACGCGTTGATCTCCGAGGAGATCCGGAGCCAGATCCAACGAGAAACCGGCGACCTGCCGGACGCCGTGCTCGCGTGTGCCGGTGGTGGGTCGAACACGATGGGGACGTTCCACCACTTCGTCGACGACCCCGGCGTCGAGCTGTACGCAGTCGAGGCCGGCGGGTCGTCGTTGGCGGTCGACGAGGAGGAAGGGGTCGCCCCCAACTCGGCGTCGTTGTCGACCGGCACCGAAGGGGTGCTCCACGGCGCTCGGACGAAGCTGCTCCAGGACGGTGAGGGGCAGATCGTCGAGAGCCACTCAGTCTCCTCGGGGTTGGACTACGCCGGCGTCGGGCCGGAGTTGGCGCATCTGGTCGACGAGGACCGTGTCACCCCGGTGAACGTGGACGACGACGCCGCCTTGGAGGGGTTCCACCGGCTCTCCCAGCGTGAGGGGATTATCCCCGCCCTGGAGACGGCCCACGCGTTCGGCTACCTGGAGGAACACCACGACGAGGTCGGCGAGACGGTCGTCGTCAACGTCTCCGGGCGCGGTGACAAGGACCTCGCGGCCGCCTTAGAGGAGACGGAGGAACGCGATCTGGCGAACGCACCGGAGATGTCGACGTTCGCGGGTGGGTTATGAGTCGGCTCCGAGACGCCGTCGACGGCGGGTCGGCGTTCGTTCCGTATCTCGCGGTCGGCGACCCGAGCTACGACGAGTCGCTCCGGTACGTCGAGTCGTTGGCGGCGGGTGGTGCCGACGCAATCGAACTCGGGTTGCCGTTCTCGGAGCCGATCGCGGAGGGGCCGACGATCCAGGAGGCGATCGTCCGGGCGTTGGACGCCGGGATGACGCCGGAACGGTTCTTCGAGTTCGTCGAGGATCTCGACGTGGACGTGCCGCTCGTCTGTATGACCTACTACAACCTGTTGTACCAGTACGGCGAACTCGACGACGGGGAGCAACGGCCACGACCGTTCGTCGAGCGGGCCGCCGAGGCCGGGCTGTCGGGGTTCGTCGTCCCCGACCTGCCGGCCGAGGAGGCGGCGCCGTTGCGGGCGGCGTGTGACGAGTTCGATATGGATCTGGTGTCGATCGTCGCGCCGACAACAGAAGACGAGCGGTTGGAACGGCTCGTCGACGTGTCGTCCGGCTATCTCTACGTCCAGGCACGGCTGGGTGTCACCGGGACCGACGTAGAGGCGGCAGATCGGACCGCAGAGTCACTTGACCGGCTGGCAGCGTACGACGTGCCGAAGGCGGTCGGCTTCGGGATCGACAGCGGCGAGAAGGCCGCAGACGTGATCGAGGCGGGTGCCGACGGGATCATCGTCGGCTCCGCGCTGGTGGACATCGTCGCCGAGGGCCACGAGCAGGATCGTGACACCGAGGCGGTCGCCGACGACATCAGGTCGTTGGCGTCGGAGCTGAAGTCGGGGGCGCGTCGTGGCCACGAACGGCGGGTGCCACGCGCCGAGGGGCAGTGAGTCGCTCCGTGCAACAGTGACCCCAGTCTGGGTCACCCGACGCAAGACCGGGGTCACCGAACCCGGGACCGGAGTTGTTCGCAAGGGACTTCAGACCGCTCGTCACAAGGGAGAGTATGACACACGCCGGCCACGCCGCGCGTCTCGCGCGACTCTCGACGGACGATCGGTTCCTGATCGTCCCGATGGACCACGGGATCACACTCGGTGCCGTCGACGGGCTCAAACGGATCGAGGAGACGGTCGATGCCGTCACACGCGGCGGGGCCGACGCCGTCCTCACGCAAAAAGGGGTCGCGCCACGCATCCACCCGAACACCAACGGGGCGGGCTACGTCGTCCACCTGAACGCCTCAACCACGGTCGGACCCGACAGCAACGACAAACGACCGACCGGCACCGTCAAGGGGGCGATCCGGGCCGGCGCGGACGCCGTCTCGATGCACATCAACGTCGGCTCCGACTACGAGCGTGAACAGATCGAGTTTCTCGCGGAACTGACCGAGACCGCAGACGACTACGGACTACCGACACTGGCGATGGCGTACGCTCGCGGCGCGAACCTGACGGGCGAGGACCCGGAACACGACGCCGACTACCTGGGCCACGCCGTCCGGCTGGCCGAGGAACTCGGCGCAGACGTGGTGAAGACGGCCTACTCCGGCGACCAGGAGACGTTCCGCCACGTGTGTGAGTCGACGGCGCTGCCGGTCGTCATCGCCGGCGGCGAACCCGAAGGCGACCGCGCGACGCTGGCGGCCGTCCGTGGCGCCGTCGACGCCGGTGCTGCCGGCGTCTCGATGGGGCGGTCGATCTTCCAACACGACGACTCCGAGGCGATCACGCGGGCGGTGTCGGCGGTCGTCCACGAGGACGCCGACCCCGAAGACGCGATCCACGCCGCCGGACTCGTCTAAGACCAACTTCCCCTCGCCGTCTCTCAGTCTCCGTAGCCGTGGCTGTGTGGTCAAGTACCCCGAAACCCGCCCGCAACGGACGTGTCTAACCGTCGTGAAGAACGCAGAGATATTGATTCGTGTTCGAGTAAAGTATTAGATAGGCTTATCACGTGGCGACACCAACTGGAAGTATGACTGTCGAAGCAGCAGTGATCGCAGTCGGGCGCGAGGAGGGAAGGCGAGCCCAGCGATTAGCGGAGATCGGCGTCGACCTGGCGGAGGCGGGTGCCGAGATCACGTTGGTCCACGCGTTCGAGACCGCCGAGACGGCAAACGAGACCGCAGCGCGGTTGGGGCTGGCAGACGGCTCCGCGGCGGATCTCGCCCGCCGGCTCAACTCCGTCCGGCAGGTGGTTCGGGCGTTAGAGGAGTCGGGTGTCAGTGTCGATGTCGACGGGCGTGTGGGTAACCCGGGCGCGGCGGTCGCGGGCGTCGCGGCAGATATAGCGGCCGACCGGGTCGTCGTGGGTGGGCAGAACCGCTCTCCGACCGGGAAGGCGGTGTTCGGCTCGACCGCACAGGACGTGCTCCTGTCTGCGCCGTGTCCAGTGACGTTCGTCCGGCGCGACGACTGACGCGGGCGTGTCTCCCTGTGGACGGTCGTGGACGACCGTTCAGCGAGGTAGTCGAGCTACAGTTTGACGTTCGTCTCGATGTCTTCGGCGGCCTCTTCGAGCCCGTCGTCGCGCGTGTCGGTCGCGAGCCGCTCGGACAGCGGCGCGTCCGACAGGAGTTGTGCGAGTTCGTCACGGAACCGGTGGTTGTGACGACGAGATGCGAGTTCGGCCTCGATCACGGCCGTGTGGCGCGTGACGGTCGCCTCGTCGGCGTCGACCGCTCGGGCGGCATCCGTCGCCGAGACACCCTCCGCCACCAGCCGCCGGAGCCGTTCGCGGTCGAACGACACCTGCCGGTCCGTCTCCCGGACGAGGTGGGCGTCGAGTCGTGCCTGCCGCACCACCTCGGGGGCGAGATCCAACTCGGCGGCGATCTCGGCGTCGCTGTCGGTCCGGAAGAACAGCCGCACGACGCGTTCGTGTTCCGCCAGCGACAGCGCTGTCGCGACGGCTGTCTCCTCGCGGAGCCGGGAGAGCACCTCGCGCACGCGGTCGTCGTCCGGGTCGTCGAGCAACGACCCGCGGTCGGCCGACTGTGCCGCCGTCACCTCTTGTTCGCCGGTCGTCTCGACGAAGATGTCGCGGAGTTCGGCCGTCTTCTCGTCCATCGACCGACAGGCGGCGCCGGAGCGGCAAGAGGCTGACGGCAGGGTGGATCGGGAGAGACGCGAGGTTTCTGTGGGGGCGTGCGCTCGTCTTCACGCGGGCACTACACGAGATCCGTCTCTGCGGCCGCCGACAACGAGCCGTCGGTTGCGACAGTGATCTCGACTGTCGAGTCGAGACGCAGTGGGGCCTCGTTGCTCGTCGTCCGTTCGAAGCTGTACGTCCCCGGTCCACAGTCCGAGTCGGACGCCCAGACGACGGTGTACGACCGGACCACCGAATCGCCCGGTCGGAGTGACTCGTCGGTGAAGAACTCAACCGGATACACCTCCCCGGTCGCTGTCCAACACGGCACGTCACCGATTCGTCGGTCGGTCGGCTCCGCTGGAACGAGTTGGGCGACTGGCGGACTCGTCGCTTGACGGTCGATTGTGGGGAGAAACAGGAGTCGACGCCCCGCAACCGACGCCGAGGAGAAGCGACTGAACGGTGGGACGTTCCCGAAACGGATGTCGAGCGTGCGGGCCGTATCGTTGTGGAGTCGAAGTTTGACCTGGCCGGGTGCCGAGCCACTGGGCTGCCGGGTAACGACTGCGTCGAGGGCCGGGGGTGCCACCACAGCTGTCGTGTCGGTGGCGTCTGCGGTCGTTCTCGTCTCGGTCGTGTCTGCACCGGTTTCCGTGTTGACAGTGTTTGTACTCGGTTCCTTGGTGACAGTGTCTGTACTGCTTTTCGTCTCGGCGGTGTCTGTGCCTGTCTCCGTGGTGACGGTGTCAGCACACCCGGTGGTCACGACTGCGGCCGACATCGAGAGCACCGCGCGTCTCGTCGGTACCAGCGTTGCTCGTCGCATCAATCGTGTGCGTTGCGTTCGTCTCTGGCACAAACGTGTCAGCTCTCCGCCCACCACCGACCACTCGGTTGCACCACCGACGTTCCCGCGAGTGTTGGTACTCGCCCGTGAGTTTATTATCTTGCGTCCCGTCTGCCGCGCCACAGAGTACCACGGGAGACCGTGTCGCTCGCGACAGCCATGACAGGAGACGCCGACACAGACGGACGAGAGCACCGACGAGAGACAGTGACTGCACAGGGTGTGTTCACCCGTGGCCCGGCCGACGAGTCGGAGCCAGACACCGAGGAGGCCGCGGCGGACGGGGAGGAGTCGAGTCACGCGCTCGACCGCCCGAGCGCACAGGGTGTGTTCGAACGCGGCCGCCGCTGAGACACGAGCCGAGCCGACTGTTCTCGGAGACGCTGACCGGCAGCAGCGCAGAACGCCCGAAAGCGAGACGTTCAAACCCCGGCCGGTCGCAGTTTCGCGCATGGGGACGCTGGTCTCGCTCGCCGAGTTGACCGCGGGACTCGCCTTCGGCCTCTGGCTCGGAGCGACGCTCGCGGTGTCGTTTCTCGTGACCCCTCGGTTGTTCGGGCTGTTCGCCGCGGCGGACGCAGAACGCGCTGTCGGTGATCTCCTGCCGCGACAGTACCGAATCGGGGTCGGACTCTCCGTCGTCGGCCTGCTTGCGACCGTCGCCGTCGGCGTCCTGAGTGGGTTCGACATCTTCGCCGCCGCCTCCGTCGCCGGCGGGCTCGTCGCGCTCCTCGCGGCGGGGTACGCGCTCGCTGTGCTCGTCCCCGCCTTCGCCACTGGCGACACGGAGCCGCGACACCGCCGACAGATCGTGCTCGTCGACGCGTTCACCCTGCTCGGCGGCGGTGTCGCGTTCGTCGGGCTCTACTTCTGACGCTCAGGCCAACTGCACGTCGTCGATGTCGTGGTGCCGACGCGCCAGTTCCCGGGCGGTCTCGATGGTCTGGCCGTCCTCGCCGATGGCGACCCCGCGGTCCGAGGCCAACACCTCCGCGAACGCCACGCCCTGCTGGCTGACGGTCACCCCTCGAACCGCCGCTGGCGCCAACGCGTTCGCGACGAAGTCCGCCGCTCGCTCGGCGTTCTCCACCACGTCGATGGTCGTCGACAGCAGTTCCTCTGCCCGCTCGACGGTCGCGCCCGCCGGCCCGACCGCCTCGCCTTTCTCGCCCGGGGGGACGACGACCACCACTCGGTTGCCGTCCTCCCGGACCAGACAGTCGCGGGGTGTCACCCCGGTCACGTCTGCGAACCGACTCGCGTACCGTCGTGCTTCGTCTGTGAGTTCGACGTGCATGCTGTGTGTCGTGTCTCGTTTGGGCTGCCAGAACGTCCGTCGGTCGCCCACGCGGGCGACCACCAGGAGTGACCGTTAGTCGTCTGCCGACGGCTGTGTCGTGTCGCCCGTCGACCCCATCCGGAGGTCCACGTCGCCGGTGCCGATTGCGACCGGCTTGCCCGCGATCACGTTCTCGATCACGCCGTCTAAGTCGTCCACCTCACCCTGGATCGCCGCGTCCAACAGGTGGTTGACGGTCACCTCGAAGGCCGCCCGCGCGAGCACGGACTCCTTCGACCCGCTGATCCCGTGGCGACCGATCGACTCGACTGTCCCCTGGTTGGTCATGATGTCCGCGACCAACATCAGGTGCCGGACGTTCACGTCGTCGAGCCCCTGTTCTTCCAGGGTGTCTTTCGTCTCGTCGATGATCGACTCCCGTGCGGCCTCCACGCCCAGCGTCCGGTAGATCTCGTGGATGTTGTTACACGTCGTCCGCGAGGCGTCGACACCCTCGATCTCCAACACGTCGCTGAACGCCGACCCCTCCGTGTAGAGGACGAACTCCTCGTCGCCCCCGTCGTTGGCCTCCTCCTTCCGGATGACCACACGCGAGACCTCCTCGATCCCTTTGAACGTGATCTCCCGGAGCTGTTCGACCAACTGGAGCAGTTCGCGGTAGCTGGGCTCGTCTGGCCCGAACTGGACGACCGTGCCGCGTTGGGTCGTCTCGACGCCCAGCTTCGACTCGATCGTCTCCGCGACGACCGCAGCCACCTCCGCCGGCTGCTCGTAGGAGGGCCACCGTTCCAACAGGGTCTCCTCGTTCAGATCGACGGAGACCCGCATGTCTGCGACGTTCGTCGACACGTCGCCCAACGCGAGAATCTGTGTCGCCTCGATCTGCCACACGACCTCGTGGGCCTTCTCGCGGTCCGTCGCGTGTTCACCCTCCAAGCGCACGACCATCACCGGCGTGTCCGGCTCCTTCCGGGCGTCCACCAGCTCGATCAGCCGCGGCAACCCCTGGGTCACGTCCATCTCCGCGACGCCCGCGAAGTGGAACGTGTTCATCGTGTTGTGGGTGACGACCCCCTCGGCCGTCGTGAACGTCTCCAAGCCGGCGACCGAGAAGTCGTAGACGTAGTCGTGGTCCGTCTCGACGGTGCGGATGTCGTCGATCTGTTCCCAACTGGCCGTTGCGACGACCTCTGGGTCTGCGTCCTCACGGGTGACCGCGACCGCTCCCGAACCGTCCGTGGCGACAGTCTCGAACACGTCGAGACCAACTGTTTGGGTTTCTGTGTCGAACGTTCCGACGACTGGCAACTCCTCACCAGTCTCGAGTTCGTCACCCTGAATCGGAACGATCTCACCCTCGCGTTGGACCACAAACGAGTGTGCCTTCGTCGCGCGAACCGTCCGGCCGGACGCCAGTTCGAACTCCAGCAGTTCCTCTGGCGCTTCGTGTCGGCTGACCTCCTCGACGGACTGCCACGCGACCCGCTCGTCGTCCCCGAGGCTCGGCACTTCCAACGAGTCCGGAGCCAGCGCGACCTCGTGGCCGTCGGCCTCGCGCGACTCCCGCGACTCGACGATGTTGTCGACGAGCGGGCCAATCTCCGTCGTGTCCGTCTCGCCGTCACGGCGGACGACGACACGCTCGTCGTGTGGGATCGACATCTGCGTTCCGGGCTCGCCGATACTCTGTGCCGAGACTGTCCCGACCGGATCGAGCGGGTCGACCCGCGTGTCGACGTACCGGGACTCCGTCGCCTGTGCGATCTCGTCGGCCTGTTCGACTGCGACGCCGCCCCGTTCGTCGATCGTCTCGTAGATCTCGTCTTTCAGTCGCCGCGGCAGCTCCGTATCCTCGACGACAAGCTCGATGTCGGCGTCGACATCGTCGAACCGCTCGGCGGCGGGGTCAGTCATCCGAACTCACCCCCGTACCGGCCTTGTCCAGCCCGGGGCCGGCGTACTCCGAGAGGTTCGTCGGCGGCTCGCGGCTGCCGATGAACCGTTCCTTCTCCGCCTCGTCGTCGAACTCCGCGTCGACGATCCGTTCGGTGATCTGCTCGACGTCGACGTCGCCGTCGTCGTCCGAGGACACCTTCACCGGCGAGGTGCCGTCCTCGCCGAACTCGAACTGAACGACCGTTCCGGAGGTGTCCCGGACGGTGCCGTCGTACTGCGCCTCCAACTCCGAGAGCGCGTTGATCAGCCGGCGTTGGAGGTAACCGGACTTCGAGGTCCGGACGGCCGTGTCGACCAACCCCTCGCGGCCACCCATCGCGTGGAAGAAGAACTCCTTCGGGCCGAGCCCCGACCGGTAGGAGTTCTCCACGAACCCGTGGGCGTCCGCCGACAGGTCGTTCGGCTCGAAGTGCGACAGGGTCCGATCCTCGTAGCCGCGGTTGATCCGCTCACCCGAGACGGACTGCTGACCCACGAGACCGGCCATCTGCGTGAGGTTCAGCATCGACCCACGCGCGCCGGAGGCGGCCATGATGATCGCCGGGTTCGACTCGTCGAGGTAGTCCTCGGCGATGTCGCCCGCGGAGTCACGCGACTGTGACAGCGTCTGCATGATCTTCATCTCGACCGTCTCGTCGACCGTCCGTCCGGGCAACGAGTCGATCTCCCCGTTCTCGTACGTCTCGATCAGCTCGTTGACGCGGTCCCGGGAGTTCTGGATCGCCTCGTCGATCTGGGCGTCCGCCTCCGGGGGGAGCGACTCGTCGTCGATCCCAATCGAGAAGCCAAAGTGCATGATCGTCCGCATCGCGAGCGCGGCGACCTCGTTGACGAACACCCGTGCGCGCGTCTTCGAGTACACCTTCGTCAGCGTGTCGACGATGTCGCTGCCGAAGTCACCCACACCCGCCGAGTCGATCGTCCCCTGTGTCAGCGCGCCGTCCTCGATCACGACCTCGTCGCCCGCCTCCGAGACGAACGCCAAGTCGAGATCGTCCGGCAGAAGCTGTGAGAAGATCGTCTGACCCGTCCAGTACGGCCGACCCGTCTCGGCGTCTTCCCCGTCTGGCGTGGGCAGTTCGTCGATAGAGGTCTGCCGCAACAGGTCCAACGCCTGCGTCTCGTTGAACTGCGGGTTGTCGTGTGTCAGCAGGTACATCCCCGAGATGTGGTCCTGGATCGCCCCGATGATGTTCTCGCCGAACCGCGGGGACAACATCTGTTCTTGGACCCGCATCAACACACGTGCCTCCGCACGCGCCTCCTCGTTTTGGAGCGCGTGCATGTTCATCTCGTCGCCGTCGAAGTCCGCGTTGTACGGCGGACAGACGGTCGTGTTCAGCCGGAACGTCTTGTACGGCATCACCACGACCTCGTGGGCCATGATCGACATCCGGTGGAGCGACGGCTGCCGGTTGAAGATCACGATGTCACCGTCCACGAGGTGGCGGTTCACCTCCCAGCCGGCCTCGACCTTCTCGGCGAGTTCCTCGCAGTTCTTCGCTGTCACCTTCAGCCGCCGGCCGTCCGGCCGTTTCACGTAATTCGCGCCTGGGTGTGCCTCCGGGCCGTTGGAGACGTACTGCCGCGCCCGGTCGAGGTTGCGCTCGGAGACGTTCATCGTCTGTGTCATCTCCTCGGCGACCCGTTCGGGGACACCCACCTCGTTGAGCGACAGCGTCGGGTCCGGACTGATCACGGTCCGGGCGGAGAAGTTGACACGCTTCCCCGACAGACTCCCGCGGAACCGCCCCTCCTTCCCCTTCAGTCGCTGGGACAGCGTCTTCAACGGCCGCCCGGAGCGGTGGCGTGCCGGGGGTGTCCCGCTGATCTCGTTGTCGATGAACGTGGTGACGTGGTACTGGAGCAGTTCCCAGAGGTCCTCGATGATCAGCTGTGGGGCGCCGGCCTCACGGTTCTCCATGAACCGTTGGTTGATCCGGATGATGTCCACCAGCTTGTGTGTGAGGTCGTCCTCGGACCGTTGGCCGTTGTCCAGCGTGATCGACGGCCGCGCGGTCACCGGCGGCACGGGCAACACGGTGAGGATCATCCACTCCGGCCGGGCCTGTTCGGGGTCGACCCCGATGGCCCCGATGTCGTCGTCCGGGATGTCCTCAAACCAGTCCCGGATGTCGGAGGCCATCAGCTTGTTCATGTCCTCCTCGGTCAGATCGACATCGAGCGCCGACTCGATGGCTTTCCGGTCCTCCTCGCGAGGCCGGAACTCCCCGGACATGATCTGGTTGATCCGTTCGAGCGCGATCCCCGTCTCCTCCGCGAGGTCGTGTGGCGACACCGGGTCGCTGTCCTCGCCGCCCTGCATCGCCTCGGCGATCAGCTCCGAGTACTCCCCCGACAACACGTCCTGCACCTCGTAGTAGGTGGTCGGCTTCTCGTGTTTGATGTCCGCCTGCTCTGCGCCACAGTGGGGACACCGGTCTGCCTTCCGGGCCTGCCGGACGGCGCTTTTCAACACGTCCATCGTGTCGCCGCCCAGATCCGCCGTCCGGGTGAGGTTCTCGCTGTACTCCGTCTTCTCTTGTTCCGACAGCGCGATCTTCCCACACTCGCTACAGGTGGCCCGCAACAGTCGTCGGATGAGCTTCGTGAACCCAACGTGGATTACCGGCGCCGCGAGCTCGATGTGACCGAAGTGGCCGTTACACGAGCCGCTGTGTTTCCCGCAGGTGCGACACTCCAACCCGGGGTCGATCACGCCCAGCCGTGGGTCCATCAACCCCATGTCGATGGGGTAGCCGTCGTCGTCGTACGTGTCTGCCGTGATCACCTTCGTGGCCGACATGTCCCGGTACGTCTCCGGGTCCATCAGTCCGAAGCTGATCCCGCCGATCTCTTTCGGTGTTTCTCCTGCCATATGTTGTCAGACCGCGTCCTCCAGTTCGAGCTTCGGTCGGATGCCGAGCGCCTTCATCTCGTCTAACAACAGCTTGAAGGCGTAGCTGATCTCCAGTTCGTGGATGTCGTCCTCGTCGCCGGTGACCGGGTCGTAGATCCGGCGTTGTTCGACGTCCTCAACGGCGACCATCCCCGTCTCCTCGCTGATGTAGACGGTCTCCTTGTCCGAGGAGTCCAACAACCGTTCTTTCAGCGCCATCGCGGCGCCGTGCCCGATCAACACCTCGCGTTCCATCTCGCCGACGCGCAGCCCACCCTCGCGGGCACGCCCCTCCGTCGGCTGCCGGGTGAGCACCTGCACCGGCCCCCGCGACCGGGCGTGGAGCTTGTTCGACACCATGTGGTACAGCTTGTGGTAGAAGATGGTGCCGACGAAAATCTCCGCGTCGATCTTCTCGCCGGTCACGCCGGAGTACATCACCTCCTTGCCGGAGGATTTGAACCCGTTCTCCTCCAACGAGCCGCGCAGCGACTCCTCGTCTTCACCCTGGAACGGCGTCCCGTCGACCCGTTCCCCCCGCAGCGAGCCGACTTTCCCGCCCAGCATCTCCAACACGTGGCCCACCGTCATCCGCGACGGGAGCGCGTGCGGGTTGAGGATCAGGTCCGGCACCACACCCTCCTCTGTGAACGGCATGTCCTCCTGTGGGGCGAGGTGGCCCACGACACCCTTCTGGCCGTGTCGGGAGGCGAACTTGTCGCCCAACTCCGGGATGCGTTGGTCCCGGACGGACACCTTCGACAGCTTCGAGCCGTCCTCACCCTCCATCAGGGTGACCGTGTCCACCACGCCGGACTCACCCGACCGCATCGTCACGCTAGTCTCCCGGCGTTTCTGCGGCGACAGCCCGCCCATGTCGTCCGGCTCCTCCAGGAACCGGGGCGGGGAGGTCTTCCCCAACAACACGGAGTTCTCGTCGACTTTCGTCTCCGGGTTGACGAGCCCGTCTTCGTCGAGGTGGGTGTACGCATCCTCACCGCGTGCGCCACGTACGTCCTGAGAAGGAATCTCGAAGCGGTCCTCCTGACCGCCGGGGTAACGGCGTTCCTCACCCTCGTAGGTGCGGAAGAAGTGCGACCGTGCCATCGCTCGGTCGACGGAGCCGCTGTTCATGACGAGCGCGTCCTCGATGTTGAACCCCTCGTAGGACATCACGGCGACGACGAAGTTCTGTGCCGCCGGCCGTTCGTCGAAGCCGATCTGCTCGGTCGTCTGCGTCTTCACCATCGACAGCTGGGGGTAGTGGAGCAGGTGTTGGCGGGTGTCCGGCCGGATGCGGTAGTTGGCGGCCGGCAGCCCCAGCGACTGCTTCATCATCCCCGCGCCCATCGTGATCCGCGGTGACGCGTTGTGTTCCGGATACGGGATCATCCCCGCGCCGATCCCGAAGATCAGCTGTGGGTCGATCTCCAGGTGGGTCGTCTTCGGTGTCACCTCGTCTTCGTCGACGGCGACGAGGATGTCTTCCTCCTCTTCCGCGTCGATGAACTCCACGACCCCGGCGTCGACTAGGTCCTGGAAGTCGACCTCGCCGGCCTCTAAGGCCGTCACGTGTTGGCCGTCGAGCAACGGCTCCCCGTCCTCGACGACGATCAACGGCCGCCGGGCGCGCCCGGCGTCCGCGTTGACGATCACCTCACCGGTGCGCCCCTTGACCGAGACGTTCACCATGTCCGAGACATCGCCACGACGGCGCGCCTCGCGGATCTGTTCTGCGAGCTGGTGGGGGTCCGGGTGTGTGCCGACCAGACTCCCGTTGACGTACACTTTCGCGTCTTGTGCCTGGGCCATTGTTCAGTCGTCTGCGGGACCTGCCCGCTCGACGCCCTCGATGCCGGGGATTCCCTCGACACCCATCGACGCCAGTTCTCGTTTGAGTCCCTGTTCGTTCTCGACGTTCTGTGACAGCTCCATCGCCTGCGCGAAGTTCTTCACCAGTCCACAGTTGGGCCCCTCCGGCGTCTCGGAGGGACAGATCCGCCCCCACTGTGTCGCGTGGAGATCACGCGCCTCGAAGTGGGGCTGGCTCCGGGAGAGCGGCGAGCGGAGCCGCCGGAGGTGTGACAACACACCCATGTAGTCCGTCCGGTCGACCAACTGAGAGACGCCCGACCGGCCGCCAACCCAGTTGCCCGTCGCAATCGGGTGTTCCAACCGCTCGGTCAACACGTCCGAGCGAACGACCGTGTTGACGGTGAGCTGGCGGTTCCGCATGTTCGCCCGCTCCAACTGGTACTTCACGTCTCGGGCCAGCTTGTTGAGCGCCGTCCGGAACAGATCCTTCATCAGGTCGCCCGACACCTTCAGTCGCTTGTTGGCGTAGTGGTCCTTGTCGTCCTCCGCCCGACGGTCCAAGGCG
>JAHENP010000041.1 GCA_018609965.1 Haloferacaceae archaeon | reverse complement strand
CGTCACGGATGACACCGTCGGTGGTGACGATTGCGTCCGTGTCCCGCGCACGGTGGCTAGCGACGATCAACCCGTCGTGGATAGTAAATTCGTCTACGAGCCGTGCGTACTCGGCCAACTCCTCGTCGTCGACTGGTGCGACAGAGACGGGACCGTTCCCGATCAGCTCCCGGCGAACCGCCTCTGATGTCGCCGAGAGCGTGGTCCCGCGGACGTTCTTGTCGCGGGAGACAGCGTACAGCACCTCGGCCAACGCCGTACTGGGTGCTTCGACGACGGCCTCCCCGGCTTCGGCCTCGGCAAACACTCGGTCGGCCGACTGCGGGAGCGCGTCGACGAGGTACACCAAGAGTCCGACCGCGTCGGCGGTGTACGTCCCCATCAGCTGTCCCCGTAGTTGCGGTCGCGCCGATCACGGACGCGCCCGCGCAGTTCCTCGGCGACCTCTTCGCGTGTCTCTGCCGAGGTGTCGTCGGGGAGGAGCATCCCGCGCCCACCGGTGCGGGTGCGTTTCTTCACGACGATTCCCTCCTCGGTGTCCATCCAGACCACCTCGTCGCCCGGCTCTAGGTCGTACTTCTCGCGGAGTCCGTGCGGGATCGTCGCCTGACCTTTCTCTGTGATCCGTGTGGTCTCGCTCACATACAGTAATACGCGCCGTAATACATTACTCTTGTGAGCATCGAGGAGCCGCATCGACCGCCCGACAGAGGACACACTGGCTCTCGGTGACTGGCCACTCCACGACCGGAGTCGTTCCGCTGTGGTGAATATGTACCGTTTGCTTGCTTCTAACACACGACTGCACTGGTGAACGTCGCCAGCAGACTGAGGTCACTACCCAGTGCACAGTTGGAACCAGTGGGAGACGGCATCTCGGCGGGGTCACTCTCGTCGAGGGTACACCGAACCGCGACGAGAGAACCCCCATCACACGAGTTGTCGAGTGCTCTCAGACGGACGGACCGAGAACGCCGAGACACACCCCGAGAGGTGGCGTCGTAGTCGACACCGCCCGAGCCGGGCCACCCCGCCGAGAACCGACGTTTCAAGCCTCACCCGCCCCAACCCCGAGTCGATGTCCACCGACACCGCAACGGCCGACGCCGACACGACGGCCTACGAGGAGCTGTTGTCGCGGTACGAACGGATCAGCAGTCTCCAGTCCGCACAGGGAGTGTTGTCGTGGGACCAACAGGTGACGATGCCAGAGGGGGGGACACCCGCCCGGTCGAAGGAACTGTCGACGCTGTCGTCGCTGGGCCACGAACTGCTCACCGACGACGAGACCGCCGACCTGCTGGACGCGGCCGAGGCGGCCGACCTCGACGACGAACAGGCCGCAGTCGTGCGCGAGATCAGACGCGACTACGAACGCGCCGACGCGGTGCCACAGTCGCTTGTCGAGGAGATCTCCGAGACCTCGACGGAGGCGTTGGGCGCGTGGGAGGAGGCGAAAGCCGACGACGACTTCGAGACGTTCGCGCCGTACCTTGAGGAGTTGGTGGAACTCCGCCGCGAGGAGGCCGCCGCCATCGACGACGACCGGGACCCGTACGCCGTTTTGTTCGAGGAGTACGAGCCGTGTCTCTCCTTGGACCGCGCCGAGCGGATTCTCGACCGGCTGAAGGAGACGCTCGTCCCGATGATCGACGAGATCGCCGACAGCGGCGCGGCGATCACCACCGACGCCTTCGACGGGACGTACGACACGGACGCCCAGGAGGCGCTCTCACGAGAGGTGTTGACGACGCTGGGGTACGACTGGGACCGCGGCCGGCTCGACACCTCCTCACACCCGTTCACCGCCGGCAACCAACACGACTGTCGTGTCACCACCCGGTTCGACGAGTCGGACCCGCTGGGCGGGCTGACCGCGACCGTCCACGAGTTCGGCCACGCGTTCTACAACCTCGGGCTCCCCCGCGAGGAGTGGGGGACGCCGTTGGGTGAGTCACGCGATCTGTCCGTCCACGAGAGCCAGTCCCGGCTCTGGGAGAACCACGTCGGCCGCACGGAGGCGTTCTGGGAGCAGACACTCCCCACCTTCGCAGAGTACTTCGACACGGACGCCACCTCGCGGGAAGCGTACGAGTCCGCCAACCAGGTGTACGACGACAACCTGATCCGGGTCGAGGCGGACGAACTCACCTACCACCTCCACATCGTGATCCGGTTCGAGATCGAACGCGACCTGATCCGTGGCGATCTCGATGTCTCGGAGGTGCCGGCCGTCTGGAACGACAAGTACGAGGAGTACCTCGGAATCCGGCCGGAGACGGACGCGGAGGGCTGTCTCCAGGACATCCACTGGAGCCACGGCAACTTCGGTTACTTCCCCACCTACTCGCTGGGGTCGGTGATGGCCACCCAACTGTTTGACGCCGCCGAAGACGAACTGGGCGATCTCGACGACGACATCCGCAACGCGGGGTTCGACCGGCTCCACGAGTGGCTTCGGGAGAACGTCCACGGCCACGGCGCGCGCTACGAGACGAACGAACTCGTCGAACAGGCAACCGGTGAGCCGTTCACCGCCGACGCCTTCCTCGCGTATGTCCGCGAGAAGTACGGGGAGCTGTACGACCTCGAGGCGTCGGTGTAGTCGGCCCTCCGTCTGTCGCGGTCGGCGACACCGCCCGTGCGCTCGGCGCGACGACAAACCCGCCGCTGGACCGCCAGACTCAGGCACGTCCCACCCCGACCGACGGGCAGTGCGCCAGTTTTCCGCCGACTACCTCGACCGGACCCGCCGAGGGATGTGGGCAGACAGCCGGGCGGCACTCGCCGACCTGTCGCTGTCCGACCGCGACCGCGTCCTCGATGTCGGCTGTGGCACCGGCGAACTGACGGCGGTTCTCGTCGAGGAGACGGACGCGACGGTGGTCGGTGTCGACGCCGACACAGGGCTGTTGACCGCCGCACGCGACCGACTCGACAGAGACGAACGACAGAAGTCGACACCGACACATCCCGATCTCGCGGCGGGGGACGCGACCCGGCTCCCGTTCCCGACAGACAGCTTCGATCTCGTCGTCTGTCAGGCGTTACTCGTCAACCTCCCCGAGCCGGCCGTCGCGCTCCGCGAGTTCACTCGTGTCTCCCGGGAGTTGGTCGCGGCCGTCGAGCCGGACAACGCCGACGTGGCCGTCTCCTCGACGGTCGACAACGAAACCCAGCTGGAACGCGAGGCTCGGGGGGCGTTCATCGACGGCGTCACGACGGACGTGACCACTCGGGCGCTCGCCGAGACGTTCACCGACGCCGGGCTTTCCCGGGTGCAGACGCGCCGTTACCACCACGAGAAACGGGTCGAACCCCCCTACTCCGAGGCGGACCTAAAGGGAGCCACCCGGAAGGCGACCGGCGCGGCGCTCGCGAGCCACGAGACGGAGCTCCGCCGAGCGCTCTCCGGGGACTCTTACGACGATCTCCGACAACGCTGGCGGGCGATGGGTCGGGCGGTCGTCGACCAGATGCGCGCCGAGACGTACGAGCGCGTCGAGGTGGTGCCGTTCGACGTGGCCGTCGGTCGGGTGTGACCTGCGGCTCGCGTCCGTCTCACTGCTCGAACTGCGTGAGCGAGCCAACGGGGGCGTCGGTCTGGTTGCGGGCGCGGTCGACACCTTCGGTGCCGACGGCGATCAGCGCGAACACGCCCGCGACGGTCGCGTCGGCGCGAGCGACGATGTCGAGCAACAGCTCCTGGGTCTCGCCCGACCGGATCAGGTCGTCGACAACCAACACGGAGTCGCCGGCGTCGACCGCGTCCGCGGGGAGATAATAGGTGAGTTCGATCCCGGAGGCGAGCCGTTGGCGCGACTCGACGAACTCCTCGACGGCGGTCTCCTTCGACTTCTTCGCGTACGCCAGCCGCGCGTCGAAGTGTGACGCCATCGCCGCCCCCAACGAGATCCCGTCCGTCGCGGCCGTCAACACCACGTCTGGACGGTCGAACCCGAGATGTTCGGCCGACACCGGCGCCACCAGATCCAGAAACGGCTGGTCAAACACTACCGCGGAGTTGTCGACGTATCTCTCCTCGTCGAACCGCACCCGTTCACGCAGCTCGTCTGCCAGTGTCTCGCGACCGACGCCGGCGACGACCGCCTCCGCCCGCTCGACCCCTGGGAGAACGTGGCCGTTGACGTACCGGTTGAGGTCCCCCGCCGGCAACCCTGTCAGCGCCGCCAACTCGTCGTACGTCCGTGTCTCTTTTAGCGTCCGCAACACGGCGACCGCCCGCAGTTGGAGTGTCGCCTTCTCTGCCCTGTTCATGCTCTCGTTGCACGGTCGCACAAGCTTGAACACGTCGAAGCCGACCGAATACACGGGAGTGAGGCGACCAGTTGTGGTTCGTCTCTGACAGCCTCGGGGTCCCCGGCGAAGGATACTCTCACCGAGGACAGCCCCCCGACGAGTGTCCGTCCCCGGCAGTGACGACAGGGAGGATTCTTCTACCTGCCGGCTCTAACTGCGTCCATGGCTACTGACGGGTTCATCTTCGGAATCGACGACCTCGGCGGGTTGGCAGTGTTCGGGTTTCACGCGGTGATCGCGCTGGTGTTGATCGTCCTGGGGCTGCTCGTCGCCGGACAGAACCTGGTCCAGGGCGGGTTGTTTGCCGCGATCGGCGCGATGATCGGGGTCGTCGGCCGGTCTGCCGGCCGGATCGTCTCGCGTCGGTGATGACCGCGACAGACCACACCGGCACCCTTGTCGGCGTGACGAGTGACACGGAGGGTGTCGTCCGACTCGCCGCAGACGACGTGGCGGCGGCGGGGCTGTCGGCCGACGACCCGGTGATCGTCCGCGGTGACGACGAGACTGCCGCGACGGTCGCGGTCGACCCGGATCTCGCGGCCCGGAGTGTTGTCGTCGACGACTCCGTTGCCGACGCCGCCGACGCCGGTGTCGGGGACACGGTCACGGTGACGGCAGTCGAGCCACAGACGGCGAGTCGGCTCCGGTTCGCCCCGGTGCCGGATCTGTCGATCCGCGGCGGGGAGTCGGCCGCGCGGCGCGCGGCCGCCGGCACGCCGTTGGTCGTCGGCGACCGGATCTCCGTCTCGTTGTTCAACGGCGCGCTCGACGTGCCGGTGCGTGCGACCGAGGTCGAACCCGACGGCCCGGTGTACATCGCCGATGAGACGACCGTCGAGTTGGTCGCCGGGCCGGCTGCCGCGGTGACGGCCGACCACCGTGTCCCACACGTCCCCGAGGCGGACGTCGGTGGGTACGACGACGCTCGGGCGACACTCGAACGGACGGTAGTCCGGCCGCTGACTGCGAGTGACTCGTACGACGCCGCCGGGGGCCGCGCCGGCAACGGGGTGTTGTTGGTCGGCCCCAGCGGCGTCGGGAAGACACACCTGCTCCGACACGCGGCGTGGCGGGCCGACGCGACGCTCGTCGCACCCGATCCCGGTGGGCTCACCGAGTCGGGTACCGAACTCGCCGACACGCTCTCGGAACTCCAGACGGCCGCCGAACGGGCGTCCCGTGCGGTCGTCCACCTCGACGGACTGGCGGCGCTGGGCGGGGAGGGGACGCGTGACGCCGGTCGACTCGCCCGCGTAACCGACGCGGTCGACCGACTTCGAGGAACCGACGGGGTGGTCGTCGTCGGCGAGGCGACCGCCGCCGACGCGGTGCCGGACGCACTCCGGCGTGGTGACCGACTCGCGCGTGTCGTGGAAATCGGGCCACCGGACCGCACGGATCGGGGAGCGGTGTTGACAGCCATCACCCGTGGCGGCCGGCTGACCGACGACGCCGACCCCGCGGCAGTCGGGACCCGTGCGTTCGGCTACACCGCCGCAGATCTGCGTGCGCTGTGGTCGTACGCCCTGGAGTCGGCCGTCGACCGGACGCTGGCGGGTGGTGACGCGGTTGTGACGGCCGCCGACTTCGAAACTGCACTCTCGGAGACGGAGCCGAGTTCGCTCCGCGGCGCGGCGGTCGAACGGCCAGAGGTGAGTTTCGACGATGTCGGTGGGCTCGATGGTCCCAAACGAGAACTCACCCGGTCGGTGGAGTGGCCGCTCCGGCACCCGGAGGCGTTCGACCGGCTGAACATCGACGCGCCGACGGGCGTGTTGTTGTACGGCCCGCCCGGCACCGGAAAGACACTGTTGGCGCGTGCCGTCGCGGCGACGACGGACGCCAACTTCCTCCCGGTCGACGGTCCGGAGCTGCTCGACAAGTACGTCGGCGAGTCCGAACGAGCAGTGCGGGAGCTGTTCGACCGGGCGCGTGCGAACGCGCCGGCGGTCGTGTTCTTCGACGAGATGGACGCGCTCGCGCCCGCCCGGACCCAGGACACGGAGGC
The DNA here is from genome assembly GCA_018609965.1 of Haloferacaceae archaeon. Lineage (GTDB taxonomy): Archaea > Halobacteriota > Halobacteria > Halobacteriales > Haloferacaceae > JAHENP01. Next base: position 1,423 of record JAHENP010000041.1, on the reverse strand, counting down.
GTCGGCCCCCGAACGGGTCGCCTCCCAGCTGTTGACGGAGCTCGACGGGCTGGTCTCTCGGGGTGGGATCACCGTGATCGCGGCGACGAATCGCCCCGACCGGCTCGACCCCGCGCTCCTCCGCCCTGGTCGGCTCGACCGACTCGTCGAGGTGCCGGTGCCAGACGAGACGGCCCGGCGAGCGATCTTCCGGGTCCACACCCGCGACCGGCCGGTGGAGGCGGTCGACTACGACCGGCTCGCGGCACAGACGGAGGGGTACACCGGGAGCGACATCGAGGCAGTCGTCCGCGAGGCGTCACTGTTGGCGTTGGAACGAGTGCTCGATGGCGAACGCAACGTCGACCCCCGAGAGGTCGACGGGCTGACCGTCGGCCCCGCGGAGTTCGACCGCGCACTGCGTCGGGTCGGTCCCTCGCTGACCGACGAGACGCTGGCGAACTACGAGGCGGTCGTGGAAGATGTCGTGAGCCGCACGCCCGACTAGTCGTACAGCCGGCGTGCCGAAACACCGACGCCGACCGCGCCGACGAACTCCACCGCGAGCACGATCCAGAACCCGTTGCGCGTGCTCAGACCGACGGCGTCGGCGGCCGGCAGGACGAACAACCCGGTCAACGCGAGAAAGAACGACCCGATCAACCCGGCGACGGCGACCCTGTTGAGTGACCGAACGTCTACCTCTCCGCCCGCCTCGTCGTCGAAGCTCACGGATCGACACCCCCCAGTTCTCGTCGTTGTTGCACGTGTGGCACAGCTGTTCGGTACGTAGCAGGCGTCGAAAAAAGCGGCGTGTCGTTCGATTGTCGCGTCGTCAGTCTGCGGCCTGCTCGTCGGCCGACGGCGTCGGGGCCGAGGAGTCGCCCATGATGGCGCGGCTCCGGAGCAGGATCAGACCGAACCCGACCTTCGCGGTCACGTCCAGCACTGCGTACAGGAGCGTCTCGACACCGAGCGGGACGATGCCGGCACCCTCCGTACCGACGATCCACACGATGGGGTACGCCGTCCACAGAACTAACGTGATGTTACGCAACGTGGTGAACGTCGACTGCGTCGCCTCGTCCATCTCGCTGGCGTTCGCGGTAAGCGTCCCGTACAGCATGTACAGGAGGAACACGAACGAGATCGTGCTCACGGTCCACCAGATGTACCGGTAGACGAACACGTTGTTCTCCAGAGCACCGACCAGACCCGTGACGATCATGAACGCGTCGGTCAGGACGAGTGCGTAGATCGTGTTACGGTCTGCGTCGGCGAGCAGTGCGAGGTCCAGCAGGAGCAGCGGTGTCGTGAACAGCCAGTCGGCGTACCGAGCCCAGTAGATACGGAGCTCCATACCGCCGACTTCGACGAGTGAGTACCCGAAGCCGAGGAACATCGAGAGATACGATGCTGCGGCGATTGCGGGCACCATGATCGT
>JAHENP010000040.1 GCA_018609965.1 Haloferacaceae archaeon | reverse complement strand
GTGTTCGGCCGCCAACGCCCGTTCCCGGGCGGCCGTCGGGGTGAGCACGTCGTCGGCAGTGACCCCGGCTTCCCGGGCGGCGGCGCTGTCCGGGTTCTGGACGACGTACGCCTCCGACACCGCCTGTCGGACGAGCCACCCCGTCAGGAGATCGACGAGCCGTTCCCCGGCGGCGGTCCCCAACAGTCGGTCGGCGACCGCGTCCGGCAACGCCTCACGCACCACACCGGGCACCTGGTCGTCGTGGAGGCCGGCGACGCCGGCACCCAAGCGCCCGACGAGCGCCTCACTGTCCCCGTTCAACACCTCCGGAAGCGCCAGAAACGTCGCCGCCGAGCGTGTCTCCCGGGTGACGTGACTCGCCGCGCTGGGCTCGTGGAACGCCGGCACCGGCGCGACCGACACCGCCTCGAACGTCGCGTGCGTGTGCTCGGCAGTCACGCCGCGTGACCCGCCGACGGAGACGGCGTCCGTCGCCGCCAGATACGCCGGGAACAGGGTCGGGAGCCGCTTGTCGGGTTCCGGGTCCACCTTCGTGACGTGTGTCCAGTCGGGCACTGGGTTCGTCGCGTCGCCGAACAGCTCCTGGAGGGCGACGTGGACGGCGTCGACGAGCGTGTACGACGGACGGAACACACGGCCACGAGACGGAGGAGACACTTAGCTCACCCGACCCACGGCGACCACGTCGACGGGAAACCGGGGCGGCGAAACGGGACTGCGCGGAGAACGACAAGACTGAAACCCAGTGTCACAGAACGACACGCGAGACGGACCACCCGTCGACACGACCGATGACCGACGACACCATTCCGCGTTCGCTCACCCGACGACTCGCCGCGACCGCCGCCGGTGTCGACCGACTGCCGACCGCGCCGCGGGCACTCCTCGGCTACTACGCCGACACGGGGGATTTCGCCGCCGGCTCGTTGGCGCTTCGGCGCTACGTCGACCGGTTCCTCGACCGCGTCGTGCGGGAGGCGTTCGACCCAGTCGAGCGCGCTATCGCGGACGCGTTCGACGTGTCCCGCGAACGAGTCGAATTCGACTACGACACCAAGCTGACGCTTCCGGCGGAGTTGACGCTGAGTCACCTGTTCGGGCGGATTCGCCGCGAGACGAGCACGCGACTCGACCCGCTGACCGGTGAGCTGGACGACGGGCCGTTGGGGCCGTTGGGACGGCTCCGCGGGCCGACCCCGACCGTGTCGACGCTGGCGGACGCACGCGACCGCCTCGCCCGGGTGCGGGCGGTGACCCGGCTGGTGGTCGTCGCGCTGATCGACGGGGACGTGCGCGACGCGATCAACGACGAGGAGTACGAGGACTTCGTCGTCGGGTTTTCGGTCGACGACAGCGACCGCGCCCGGATCGCCGAACTCACACAGTCCGTGCTCGCCGAGCAGGTCGCGGAGCTGTTCGAGGGGTTTCCCGACGCCGTCCGTGACCACTACCGGGCGGCCGTCGACTACTCCGAGGCCCACCAGGACCGGGACCCGCACTTCCGGGAGCTGATGGCCGACGCACGGGGCGGTGACGCCGACGCGTTGGCGGCCATCGAGTCGGAGTACAAGTTCGCCGACTTCGACGACCCGCCGGAGCTGTTCTCGGCAGATGAACGTGATCTCCCGTATCTCCGGACCCAGTACGGCCGCGTCGGCGTCATCTACCACGGGATGGTGGAGATGTACCGCGCCGCCGGCGTCGAAATCGAGCCCGCCTTCGAACGGTCGATCGTCCTCGCCATCGTCGGCGCACAGATCTGGCTCGACGACGTAGACGACTACGCAGACGACGCCAGTGAGGGACAGCTCACCCCCGTCACCGCCGAGTACCTGCTGGCCGACGACGACGAGACGGCCGTCCGCCGGGTGGTGGACGTGACCGAACAGTATCTCGGCGCGGCCAAGACGTACGCGGCCGCGACGGACTCCGGACTCGCCGGGATCGGTGCCGACTACATCAGACGCTCCGGGTCGACCGCGCCGCTCCCCGGAAGCGACGCAGTGTCAAACTGAGACCGACACCGAACTGAGACCGGTCACTCGCCGTCGGAGTACGGCCGGCCGTCGCCGGGCGGGCGGCCGTTCTCGTCGGCGTCGACGGCCGGCGGCGGCCCCCCACTGTCGTCGACGGCGGCGGGTGGTGGTCCGTCTTCGCCGTCGACACCGACCGGCGGACCACCCTCCGGCACGGCGTCGAACTCCGGATCGAACAACTGCATCGCGGTGTGGATCGTGTTCCAGTCGTCCTCGGCGGCCGCCTCCCGGAGGCTCTTCGTCGGCGCCGCCAACAACTGCCCGACCAACGAGTCCGCCAGCGCGGCGACGGTCTCGCGTTGTTCGTCGGTCAGCCCGCCCTGCGCCTCCAGCTTCGTCACCGCCTCCTCCAACTCGCGGCGTTTGGTCCGCTCGGCGGCCTCGTACATCGCCGAGACGGCCTCGTCTGCGCGGTCGCGTTTGAACTGCTCCAACAACCGCCCCAGTTCGTCGTCGATCAACGACTCCACCTCACGCACCTCCGCGGCACGGCGTTCCCGCGCCTGTGCGGTCACCGCCTCTAAGTCGTCGATGTCGCGGAGTTCGACCGTCGTCTCGGCCGACGGCGCCACGTCCCGAGGCTGGGCGAGATCGACACACAACGCCACGTCGGCGTGCGCGAAGTCGGCGGCGTCAAGCACGTAGTCGTCCGCGTCCGTCGCAGTGACGATCACCTGCACACTCCCGAGTGTCCGGTCGACCGCCGACAACGGCACCGCCTCCGCGGGGGCGTCCACCTCGCGGGCGACGTGTTCGGCCGCCGACAGCGTCCGGTTGGCGACAAACACCCGCGCGGCACCGGCGTCGGCCAACGCCCGCGCGGCGAGGGTGCCCATATCGCCGGCGCCGACGACCAACACCGGCTCGTCGGCGACACGCGCCTCCTCGACGGCCAACGCCACCGCGGCCGAGCCGATCGACACGGTCCCCTCGTTGATCGCTGTCTCCGTGCGAGCACGCTCGCCGACATGGAGCGCCTTGGTCAAAATTGCGTCCAACGCCCCGTCGAGTCCACCGACCTCGCGGGCGACGGCGACCGCGTCCCGCACCTGCCCGATGATCTGGTCCTCGCCGAGCACGAGCGACTCCAACCCGCTGGTCACCCGCATCAGGTGCCGGATGCTCGCCTCGTGGTCGAGGCGGTCGACAACCCCCGTCGGCACCGGCGCGGCGAACCCCGACAGGGCGTCGTCGAGCGCCGCCGCGTCCGGGCCGGCGACGTACGCCTCTGCACGATTACACGTCGAGAGCGCGAACGCCTCCTCGACACCCGGGGCGGCGAGCAACCCCTCGACGACCGTCTGTTCGTCCGGGCCGCCGGCGGCCTCAATCTGGTCGACCGTGGCGCTGTCGTGTGCGACGCTGACACCGGCGACGACGGTCGTCTCTCTCATTCTGTCACCTCCCGGACGATTCGGTCCGCCTCTCGGCGTGCCTTTGCGGGTTCCGTACCTAAATCCTTCCAAACTGTTTGGGATTCCAACACTTCCCGAACCGCCCGGCGGCGGCGTTCTGGGTCCGGTTCGTCGGCTTTCAGCTCCGTGCGGATCTCGCCCAGAAGCTCCGCCATCGCGCCGGCGCCGTCGATCTCGTCGGCTAACTGCTGACGGAGGTGTCGGGACAGAGCGGGTGCGGTGCCACCGGTCGCCAACGCCGCAACCACCGGGTCGTCCCGGATCGTCGCCGGGACGACGACGCTGTCCGGGTCGCGGCTCCCGGATCGGTCGGCACGGTTGCACAGTGCGCCGTGGTCGCGGGCGGCCGCCGCCGCGGCGTCGTTGATCTCTGGGTCGTCCGTCGCCGCGACGACCAGTGCGGGGTCGACGCGT
>JAHENP010000039.1 GCA_018609965.1 Haloferacaceae archaeon | reverse complement strand
GTATACTGTTAGGAGTGTTATTCCTATGTACGGCATTGTGGAAAGTACGTCTAGAAGAGAATAAATAGTAGGCTGAGTGCTTAGCGTCTCTATCGCGTCTGACGGGACTGCGTGTCCGCGGCTCAGTTGGTACTGGATAGTGTTGTCCGACGCCCAGCTTGTTATATCCCGTTCACCGTCTGTCGTTGAGCCTGTTGCGTGATCTGTGCTCTCGTTCCCCGCGGCAGAGCGTTTCGTCCAATCTGCGAGACGAGTCGGGTGGATTCTTCTGTTGGCGCTCGGAGGCGTTGGTGTGGCCAGAGCCGACGGCGAGCCGATTCCGAGTACGGCAGAGACCCTCGTCTACATCGTGGTGACGACGTATCTGATCGCGGTGACACTCGCGTTCTTCGGGCTCTCGGCACACCCGCTCCCGGTCACGCTGGTCGCGATGGGCGTCGTCTACTGCTCGTTGGCGTACGACCTCCCCGCCCGCGCGGAGTACCAGTTGGGTCGGTTGGTCGGGCGGCTGATCGCCGACGCAGGTGTCGACCACGAGGAGTGAACGCGGCGTCCTGGGACTGCCGGGGTCGTCTCACTGGTCGCGACGAGTTCCGCCGTCTCCAGCAGTTCGAGTCGCCGTTCTAACATCTGACGACTCCCGAGGCTCAGATCTTCGATAACCTCCTTGACGGCGGTGACGCGTGCTTCCTCGGCCGCGCCGGCCCACACCAACAGCTTCACCGGATCGATCCCGTCCGGCCCGCGCCGCCGCGTCGGGCCGCATGCGAACTCCGCTCGCACGACTTCGGCGGCAGTCTCGCCCACAGCCTCGGCAGTCTGATCAATCAGCTGCGCGCGCAGCGGTGTCTCGAAGAAAACGCGTTCGCCCAGCGCCCACCGCTGGCGGTGGGTCGCCTGTGAGTTGAGACTACTCCCGACGGCGGTCGGCGATCGTGTGATGGGGCCGTTCGCGTGCGGTGTGGTCCGGCACCGAACGGGTCGTTCGTCCGATACGCGGCCAGTGATCGCTCACCGGACGGCGGTGAGAACGCACCAGAGAGTCCTCATCCGTCCCGCCGCAGCCGCTCGACGACGAACGCCTGCTCCAGTTCCCCGAGGAACTCCCCCAGCCGTGGCCCCTGCGTATCGTCGAAGAACAACCGGTAGCCGGCCTCGAAGAACTCCCCGACCGGCACGTCGTGGCGTTTCGCGGTCTCGTACACCTCGCCTTGGATCGCCTCGCCGTCGTTGCCCGCGGCGACGAAGTCGGCGAGATCGTCCAACGCCGCCCGCGTCGCCGCGTCGAACTCGTGAGTCGGGAGGTCACGCTGGAGCCTGTAGTTGTAAGCGTTGTCAGTCCGCTCGGCCCACCGCCGGGCGCGTTCGACGCGTTCGAGCGCGGCGTCGATCGCCCACTCGGGCGTGTCGTCGTCGATGTGCCCCTCGTCGCGGGCCATCTGCACCCGAAACCCGCGGTCCTCGACCATCCCGAGCACCGCCGCGAACGTGTACGGGAGCCGCACCCGGTCGGGTCGCACCTCGTCGACGAGCAACGGGTACGCCCGGTCGGCCAACGCGGTTAGCTCCTCGGGGCCGTCCTCCTCGCCGAAGTAGAGCCGTTCGAACCGGTCGAACTCGTCGACGAGTTGGTCGAGTCGGCTCACGTCGAAGTCCTTCGCACGGCCGGGGTTCCGGAGGAAGAAGTACTTCACCACCGCCGGCCCCACCAGCTCCATCACCTCACTGACCGTGATCACGTGGCCCGACGAGGAGGACAACGGCTCCCCGCCGAGCGTGAACCACTCGTAGACGAACGGCACCGGCGGCTCCGCCTCGAAGACGGTCCGGGCGATCTCCTCGCCGGAGGGCCACGACCCCTCGGCGTGGTCCTTCCCGAACGGCTCGAAGTCCACCCCGAGTGTTGTCCACTGAGCGGGCCACTCGAACCGCCAGGGGAGCTTCCCCTCACGCAGGGAGACACGCCCCTCCGCGCCACAGCCGTCGATCTCGTCGTCGCCGGCTTCCATTCCGGTGCAGGCGAACGCGACCGTCCGCTCGTCGAGATCCGGCTCCGACACGTCCGGCGTGAGGTGGCCACACTCCGGACACTGCGCCATGAACGGCACGTCGTCGGCCGTCGCCGACGCCTGGTAGTCGGCGAGCACGCTCGCGGCGTCGTCGCTGGCCAGCACAGTGTCGACGGCGTCGTCGAACCGCCCGGACTCGTACAACGCCGTGTTCGACTCGAAGGTGACGGGGACGCCGATCAGTTCGGCACTGTCCTGGAGGAGCCCGGCGAAGTGGGCGCCGTAGGAGTCGTGACACTCCCCAAACGGGTCCGGCACGTCCGTGTACGGCACGCCGAGGTTGCGCCCGAGCGCACCGCCGTCGACGGCACCCAACCCGACGATCTCCCAGTCTTCGGTCGCGAGGTTGCGCGGCACTGCCCGGAGCGCGTCCCGGTCGTCGCTGGTGAACACCTGTTCGACCGCGTGACCCCGTTCACGGAGCACCTCGGCGACGAAGAACCCCCGTAAGATCTCGTTGAAGTGACCGAGGTGAGGAATCCCAGAGGGGGAGACGCCACCCTTGATCACGATCGGTTCGTCCGGATCTCGGTCGAGAATCTCGTCGGCGACCGCGTCCGCCCAGAAGACGTGGTGGTCGGCGTCCGACCCAGTCGGCTCGTGGTCGTCGACGCCGGGTGTCAGCTCCCCGTCGTCCATCTCGTGACTGCTCATACGGAACAGTCGGGCTCACAGCGTGTGTGTGTGTCGGTCCGCCGTGAGCGGGGCGACGGTACGGCCAGTTTCGCCGGCGCGTCAGTGAGCCCAGTAGCTCGGCTCCGTGCTCCCGGCGGGCACCACGTCGGTGCCAGTGTGGTCGCCGGTGAGCACCGCGTCGACGACCGCTTCGGGGTTGGTGCCGTCAAGCACCACCGTCCGCATCCCGGCGCGTTGGATCAGCTTCGCCGCGAACAGGTCGACCGGCGCGGACGCGCCGGCGTCACGGCTCATCGGCGCAATCGTCTCGACCAACTCGTCGGGGGTGAGCCGGTCGAACTGCTCGGCGTCCGGCTCCACCGCGGGGTCGGCGTCGAAGATCCCGTCTGCGCCGGTGCCGTAGACGAGCAGATCCGCCCCGACCGACTCCGCGAGCACGGCCGCGACCGCGTCGGTCGTCTGGCCGGGCGTGACCCCGCCCATCACCGCCGTGTTACCGCGAGCGACGGCCGTCTCTGCGGTCTCGTAGTCGCGGGCGAGCGTCGGCTCGACACCCTCCCCGAACCCGGCACGCAACAACCGGGCGTTCAGTCGGGTCACGTCGATCCCCAACCGGTCCAACGCCACCTCGTCGGCACCCAACTCCCTGGCGGCACCGATGTACTTGCGGGCGACACCGCCGCCGCCGACCACGACGCCGAGTTCACACCCCTCGTGGACGAGCCGCTCGACCGCCGCCGCGTGTGCCGCCACCCGGCCGCCGTCCAACTCCGGTGCGAGAACGCTCCCACCCAGCGACAGTACCACTCTCATCAGCTCTGTCTACCGTCGATCCACGCTTAAGACTCCCGAACCGCCGGACCAATCTGACGAGTGCGAAGAACTTTTGTGGACAGTAACGTACACTCCTGTACACTGATGTCGTGTTCGACCGAAACCGGTGGGTCGGCGACGACCGCCTACGAGATCGAGGGTGTGGCGTTCCTCGGGCGGACGTTTCGGGAGTACTGCCAGCTGTTCGGGTTGGAGCCGGCGGCACTCACGGACAAGCGGGTGCTCGACTGTCCGGGCGGTGCCAGCGGGTTCAGGGCGGGTGCGGCCGCTCGCGGCGCGGCGGCGTACGCGGTCGACCCAGTGTACGGCGCACCCACCGAGGCGGTTGCGAGTCGCGCCCGTCGTGACCTCCGGCGGGCGATGGACGCGCTCAACGACGTTGAGGAGCTGTACGTCTGGGAGACGTACGACGACGCCGACGAACTGGAGAGCCACCGGTGGAGCGCACTCGGGCGGTTCCTCGCCGACTACGAGGCCTCGCCCGGGCGGTATCTCCCGGCGGCGCTCCCACGGCTCCCGTTCCCGACGGACAGCTTCGATCTGGTGTGTTGTTCCCACCTGTTGTGTCTGTACGCCGACGAGTTCGACCACGCGTTCCACGCCGCCGCGTTGCGCGAACTCTGTCGGGTGGCCCGCGGCGAGGTGCGGGTGTTCCCGTTGGTCGACTTCTCGACCCGCCGGTACGAGGGGCTGGACGATCTCCTGTTGGCGTTAGAACGCCACGGTCACGACCCGGAGATCCGTCCCGTCGACTTCGAGTTCCAACGCGGCGCCGACTCCTGTCTCGTCGTCGACACACACAACCGATAACAGTCTCCCACACTGCTCTCGGTTCGTGCAGACACTGAGTGTCGTCGGTGCCAACCCCGATCTCCGGGCGGTTGCGTCGCGTCTCGACGGTCGGACCGCGACAGTCTCGCGGGGTGGTCTCGACAACCCGACGGAGACGGACACGACGGTGACGCTCTCGTCGGACGGCAGTCGGGTCACCCGTGCCGCCGACGACCTCCCGAGCCTGTTGGACCGGCTCGCTCCGGACCACGACTACGCGCTGGTCGCGGGTGTCTCGAAGCTCAGACTCCCGACGGTGATCGTCGGCGACAGCGACACGACCGACGAGACCGACACGGCCGGCGACGTGATCGAACGGCTCCCGTCGGCCGAGGCGGTCACCCCCGAGCGGCTGGCGACACTCGTCCGAGACGTCGAGCCGTACGTCACGCTCTCCTCGCTCGTCGCCGAGGCGAAGTCGGCGACGGGTGCGGAACAATCCGGGGCGATCGCGACGTTCACCGGCCGGGTGCGGGCCCGCGACGGCCCGAACGACGAGCCGACGACGCAGTTGGCCTTCGACCGGTACGACGCGGTCGCCGCCGACCGACTCGCGACCATCGAGTCGGAGCTGACCGACCGGAAGGGTGTGTTCGGCGTCTGGACCCACCACCGGGTCGGCGTAATTCCCGCCGGCGAGGACATCGTCTTCGTCGTCGTCTTGGCCGGCCACCGGGAGGAGGCGTTCGCGACCGTCTCTGACGGTATCGACCGACTGAAACGAGAGGTGCCGATCTTCAAAAAAGAGACCACCGTCTCGGAGGCGTTCTGGACCCACGAACGCGAGTAGCCGGTAGTTTCGACTCCGTGTGGACGGATCGAACGTCTGACGTGCCCGCGTCGCCGACCGCGCGGGCCGCCCACGCCCCCCGTCTCACCACGCTCTCACGGACGGTCGCGGCGAAATCTGTCGTCCGCGCTCTTATCGGAACACGAGCAGAAGAAACGACGAGCGACGCTCGTAAAACGTCTCGGCGGCTCTCGTCGCGTTCTAAAAGGTTCGATTTCCGTCGTTTTGTCGGCCAAATGAACCGAACAGAGCCGAACGCCGCCGAACGTTCTGGCTCTTATAACACCCTCTGGCTCCTGTCGACGAGTGAGGTCACAATGAGCACGACCGCAGATCCCTCCACCGCCGAGACGGACAGCCCCTCCAAGGAGACACGGCTGAAGCAGTACCTGTTGGAGAAGGCCGCAGACGGCGAACTGTACTTCAAGAGCAAGTTCATCGCCGAGGAAGTCGGCCTCTCACCCAAGGAGATCGGTGCGCTGATGGTGAAGCTCCGCGACTCGGCCTCGGAACTGACCGTCGAGAAGTGGTCGTACACGAGCGCGACCACCTGGCGGGTCGAGCCCGCAGAGGCCTGACCGGGTCTCCCGACTGCGCGAGACACGCGGTCCCCGCCGGTCCCCCGACGCTCGTCTCCCGACACGCGACGCCCCCGAACAAGGACTTTTGCCCGTCCGTGGCCAAACACGGTCGATGAGTGCCGAGGACCCCGAGTCGGTCCCCCGTCCGCCGGAGCTAGACGACGTGTTCCACCTGACGCAGGTTCAGAGTGACGGCGACCAGATCGTCTACTACGGCGTCTCCGAGGTGTCCGAACGGGAACTCCTCGAACGCGTCTGGGAGCCGTTCAGAGAACGTGGCTACGACGTGCAGGCGGCAGACACCGGCACCGGCCGCGACGTGGTCGTCGCCAGCGAGTACTCGACGGGGATCGAGACCGTCCCGTGGGTGAACATCCTGTTGTTCCTCGCGACCGTCGTCTCGACACTCCTCGTCGGGGCGCTCGGCTGGTACTACGTCCCGCTGTCGGAGTTGACGGCGAACCCGCTCGCGGCGTTGGAAGCGTGGCCGTTCACCGCCGCCGTTCTCGGTGTGTTGATGACCCACGAACTCGGCCACTACGTGATGGGCCGACGCCACGGCGTCGACGTGTCGCTCCCGTACGTGATCCCGTTCTTCTTCCCGTTCGGAACGATGGGTGCGGTGATCCGGATGCGGAGTCGGATGCCCGACCGGGAGGCGTTATTCGACATCGGCGTCGCCGGCCCGCTCGCGGGGCTGGCGGCGACGGTCGCCGTCACCGCGATCGGGCTGTTGTTGGGGCCGATGGAGGTGCCCGCCGGGAGCGTCTCCTCGGGCACCCGCGTGATCGTGTTCAACAACCCACCGTTGTTGGACCTGATCGCGACCGTGCTGGGCCAGCCGACCGGCTACGAGGCCGCCAACCAGGTCACCCACCCGGTGATCATGGGTGGGTGGATTGGGATGTTCTTCACACTGCTGAACCTGTTGCCGGTCGGCCAACTCGACGGGGGACACATCCTCCGGGCGATCGCCGGCCGCCACCAGGAACGGATCGCCGCGCTCGTTCCTGCAGCGTTGTTCGGCGTCTCCGGGTACCTCCACTTCGTCCGCGGGCTGGGGCTCAACGAGTCTGTCGGGCTGTGGGCGTTCTGGGGTGTGTTCGCCGCGTTCATCGCCTACCGCGGCCCCGCCCACCCGATCGACGACACGGAACTCGACGGCACACGGGTCGCAGTCGGCGTGTTCACCTTCCTCGCCGGGCTGTTGTGTTTCATGCTCGTCCCCATCGAGGTGACGACGCTGTAGTCTCCCGACTGACGCCGTAATCTCCCGATGTTGTTGTCTCCCGACTGGCGTTGTTGCCGTCTCGTCGGCCGACTACTCCCCGTGTCGCCACCCGTCGTCGGCCAACGGCTCACTGTCCATCCGCACACCCGTCTCCGTCACCGTGCCGATCCTGGTCAGTTCGACCGGGGAGTCTGCACGCGCGTCGGCCACCCGTTCGGGCGGAATCGCCACGAGCAGCTCAAAGTCCTCGCCGACGGTCGTCGCGGCCGCGAGCCGGTCGCCGGCCGGCGTCGTCTGTTTGACTGCGGGGTGGATCGGGACGCTGTCACCGTCGATCTCGAACCCACAGTCGTTGTCGGCGGCGAGCTGGTGGAGTGATCGTGCGAGCCCGTCGCTCACGTCCATCCCGCTGGTCGCGTACGGCGCCAACACACCCCCGGCAGCGACCCGCGGCGGGAACCGGAACAACTCGTTCCCGCGGTCGGTTTCGCCGGCCGCAAACAGCTTCAGGGCGGCGGCAGTCCGGCCGAGCGCACCCGTCACACACACCGCGTCACCGACCCCCAGTCCCGTCCGGCGGAGTGGGTCGTCCGTCCGTCCCAACGCCGTGGTCGCGACGGTGAACTCCCCAGTCTCGTCTAAGTCGCCGCCGACGTACTCCGCGCCGACGCTGTCACACACACCGCGAGCCCCCCGGAGGAACCCGTCGAGTTCCGTCTCGTCGAACGCCGGCGCACCGTAGACAGCGACGGCCGCGACCGCCTCGGCACCCATCGCCGCCAGGTCAGACAGGGAGGCGCCCACCGCCCGCCAGCCGGCCGTCCGCCGGGTGACACCCGCCGGGAAGTCCGTCGTCTCGTGGAGCATGTCCGTCGTCAACACCTGTTCGCCGACAACGGCGGCGTCGTCGCCGGCGGCCGGCAGGTCGGCGGCCACCATCGACAACGCCTCGTGTTCGTCCATACCCGCGGGTCGGCCCCGCCGCCAAAACCCGTTTCGCTGGATTGATACACGCGCCAGTCGGAGCCGGCGACATGGAGGCCGACCGGCTCCGTGCCACCCTCGTGGGGTTTCTCGCGGCCGGGGCTGTGTTTGCGGTGCTCGCGTACACCCTCGACGCCGGCCGGGTGGCCACGGCCGTCGGCCGGGCGTCGCCGGGGTTGGTCGCCGCGGTCGTCGGCGTGATTCTGCTGTGGCTGTTCGCGTGGGGGGTGGCGCTCCGGACCGTG
>JAHENP010000038.1 GCA_018609965.1 Haloferacaceae archaeon | reverse complement strand
GTGGGATGAATCCGACAACGCGAAAACACATCCCCGTTTCTGCTAACAGAGCCTTTATGCCAATTGAGTCCGTGTACATGACTGGACTGAGGCGGTTCAGCCGCCCAACGAAACGGATAATATCAGATTCAGCCCAGGCTACGTTCGAAGAACCCCTTCGAACCACTGGCAGTGGGTTCCGGACAGAAAGTAACTCTGACTCCCAATATGGGATAGGAGTAACGGTAGTTTGGCCCTGCCAGGAGTCTGGTCATGTCGACCAGGCTGCAAACCACAATATCCCAACTCAGCGGTGCCGTGCCGTGGGAATCCCACCCCTTTAGGGGTGGGAGGAGGTCAATGAGTGTCAACTCCGGGGAGTGCCTCTGTCAACAGTTTGGCTGCACCGACAGAGTGGTAAACACCACACCATCGACTCGGTGGCACAGGCGCCCCACGCGACGGTGTCACACGCGGTCTGTCGAGACGCTCCAACTCCCGGTCTCGAACGGTTTGTTGTCTGCTGTGACGGTGAATCTGTGATCGGCTTGGTGTCTGTTGTTGCCCGAGAGCCTGAGAGGTCTCTCATGCGAGAGCGTCGATTATCTCAACTCGTACGTCTCACCGTCGACAGCCAACGGCTCCGCGAACGCCTCCTGTGCGGGGTAGTAGTGTGCGACGTGGACGAGCCGCGTCTCCGCCGCGTCGAGTTCGTCGGCCAGATCCAACGCCCCTTCACGGGTCATGTGTTTCGTCCCGAACGTCCGCGGTGTCCCGTCGGGTGCGTGGTGGCTCCCGCCGGCAGGGTGGTGGTCACACAGGTCCGCGGGGACGATCGCATCCGCGAGCAACAGGTCCGGGTCGGCGAGCACGTCCCGACTCTCTGCGGGGAGCCCGTAGCTCGTGTCACCGGTCACTGACAGCTTTGCGCCCGTCTCGGGGTCCTCGACGACCACCCCGTAACAGATCATCGGCGGGTGGTCGACGGGGACGAGCGTCACGTCCAGCCCGCACACCCGGGTCGGCTCCAACGGCGTGGTCGCCTCAACGCGCACCTGGTCGAGATAGTCGTACTTCGAGGCCACCGTCTCTGCGACCGACTCCCCGGTGACGGGGTCCGTCTCGTCGGCGGCGTACACCGGCAGGTCGTCGAGCAGGCGGTAGACGTTCCCCAGCCCGTCGAGGTGGTCGAAGTGGACGTGTGAGACGACCGCGGCGTCCGGCAACGACACGTCGTTGTCGAGGAACTGCCGGCGGAAGTCCGGCGAACAGTCGAGCAACACGGACTCCCCAGTCCGGTCGTTGGCGACGTGGACAGAGAACCGCGACCGCTCGATCCCCCGTTCGCGCGCGGTCTCGCAGGTGTCACACGCACAGCCGACGGTGGGTGTGCCGGTCGTGTCGCCGGTGCCGAGCAGTGTGACCCGCATCCGTCAGTCGTCCGCTGCCGCGGGTTCCGTCTCGCTCGCCTCGCTCGCGGCGACCCGTTCGAACGCAGCGAGGATCACCCGTTTTGCTGCCTCCCCCTCGCTCGTCCAGTGGCGCGCCACGTCGAGCATGTCGTCGTAGATCTCCGGCTTACAGCCGGCCGCCTGTGGATGGCCGCCGCCGTTGACCTGCCCGGCCACCTCGTGTGCGCGTTCGAACCCGTCACTGCCGCGGATCGAGGCGCTCCCCGAGGGTTTCACCACCACAGCCGCGTCGGCGCCCTCTTCGCGGAGCCGCTCTGCGACCTCGTTTTGTGAACACCGGCCGTAGGTGACGCCGACGGTCCACGGGCCGACCTCGTGGTGTTCGGCGCGCGCGACCGCCTTGTCGATCAACGCCTCCTTCTCCTCGCGACGGGTGGCGACGTACTTCCGAACCGGCTCCGGGAGATCGACGCCGTAGGCGCCGACGACGGCCGCGTACTCTGCGGGCGCACTCCAGAAGGAGTAGTCCGCCAGGTCCTCACTGCGTTCGTCCTCCTTCAGCCAGAGATCGTGGTCGCGGGTGACCGTCGCCAGCGTCTCGAACCGCTCGGGGAACTCGTAGTCGAGCGAACGGAGCGTCACGTCCGCTGAACACTCCGCGTCGCTGTCGCCGACGACCAACTCCACCCCACGGTCTCGGACGGCCGCGGCCGTCGACTCGTCCCACTGGTGGTGGTCGAACCACTCGATCGACGACGCGCGGCCGCTCAGTGTCGACAACGCCGGCTCCACCGACTCGATCGTGTCCGGACAGATGTCACAGACGAACAGGTCGACGCCCGGCTCGGCGTGTTCGGCCGTCCGCCGGAGTTGGTCGCCGAGACTGTGCGGGCCGGCCGGCACCAACGCGACCGGGGAGTCCGCCTGGAGATCTCCCTCGCTGACGGCCACGTTGTCGGCCTCGGCCGCCAGCATCGCCGGATCGAGATCGTCGTTGTCCCGGGCGGGGTCGGCGTGTGCTCGTCGAATCCGTTCGAACGGCTCGGGGTCGACCGCCTCCCCGTACGCCTCACGGATCAACGCGACACACGCCAACCCGTCGGCGTCGGAGTCTGTCACCACCACCACCTCTGCGCCCTCGACGGCCGCAGCAGTGCGTTCGTCGTCTCTGTCCGACTCCAACGAGTTCGGGTAGAAGAAACCGGTGCCCGGGAGCCGGGACTTCCGGTCGAGAGACAGCGTCGCGTCGTCGATCAGGTCTTCGTCCATACACCCGCTTCGCGCCCTGTGGTGAAAAACGACTGCGTTCGTCCCCGTCTGTCGAGCGGGTTGTCGACGGGTACGGCCACCGGCCGCGTCGCTCTCGAACTGGTGAGAGCCACATCAGGAGGGGTGTGGCCAGGGTGCCGCTCGTGGCCGCTCGCGGCGTCGAGGTGGACGACCTCGACGCACAGCCGGCGGCGAGACGCCGTGATGGAACGACTCCAGGCGTGACGGAGCCACTCCGTCCACGACGCGAGTTGCTGGACGCGCCTCGAAACTACTCCTGGTGGACGGAGAGGTTCCGCACGTCACCGTCACACTCGCCACACTTCCCCGGGTTGGAGGCGGCCTCCGTGCGACCGCCACACTCCACACACTCGAACAGTCCGCCGGACGACTCGTACGGGTCGATGTTCACTACTGGCATC
>JAHENP010000037.1 GCA_018609965.1 Haloferacaceae archaeon | reverse complement strand
CGCGGCCGTCGTGCCGTGTCCAAGATGTTGTCACGGAAGTACCGCAACCAGTGGAGATACAGTTCGTCACGCTCCCACAGCGTGTCGAACCGAACGTCACAGTGGTACCCGCGGAGGAGTTTCGACCGCGTCACGGCGACATCGACCCAGTCGAACGGCCACTCTCCGTCGGGTGCGAGACCGTTCCTGTCGAGAACCACGTAGAGACTACTCATCGCCGTACGGTGGTTTGCGTCCGGGAAGAAGTGGAGTCCGACGACTGCCCGCATCCAGTGGGCACACTGACAGCAGAGTGGCTCTGTCCGTGGGAACTCCCTGACGAACCGGTCGAGCCGGTAGTCTTTGACGTTGTGGATACGTCGCTCGGTCTGTTCTCGGCTCCCGTCGACGTAGCCGTACCGAAACACTCCGTCGTCGAGAAACGTGGTGTTCAGTTCCTTCAGCCCTGCCGAGTCGACGACAGAGAGGTCGGTAAGGTGTCTCGACTCCCCGGTGACGAGCGGTGAGATGTCGACGTACTCCGACGACCCGGGCGCTAGCTTGTCGTCGAACACCGACCACCCCGCTGGAGCGAGTCGGTACGCGTCTGTCGCGACGGCGGCCAACACTCCGAGTCGGTCGAGATACCGACACTGCAGTCGGATCACATTCTCTCTGAATCGCCCGCGGGCGATGTCTCGCGGCCGCGCCGGGCCGTCGTCGGCCAGAGACGACACGACCTGCCGATCTGTCGTCGTGTTCGACCGCTCGTGGTCACGCCACGGGCGGAGCTTCGCCGTCACGCGTAGCTATTGAAACGATGTAGTCTAGAAACTTGCGGAAGACAGCAAGCGGAGTCAACGGCTGCTCCCGTCTCTCACGCGGAGAGCCGCACCACAGACAGCGTCTCGTAGGGGTACGACTCCTCGCGGACGGTCTCGGCGTCGAACCCGCAGTCGACCGCGTACCCCACCACGTCCGCGAAGCCGGCCAGCGAGGAGACGAGCAACAACACGACCCCGTCGGGCGCGAGCACCCGCGGCGCGGCGTCGAGAAACGGTTCGATCACGGCGCGGCCGTCCTCACCGCCGGAGAGTGCGCGTTCCTGCCAGTCATCCCACTCGTTTTCGGGGTCGGTCGGGAGATACGGCGGGTTGAACAGGAGCGTGTCGACCGCGTTGTCCGCGAGCGCCGACACCAGATCGACACGAGCGGCTTCGACACCGCGAGCGCGCGCCTCCCGACAGGCGTGTGGGTTGAGGTCCGTCCCGACGACGTGGTCGACCGCGTCGACAGCCCGCAGTTGCTCGGCCACCCAGCCGGAGCCGGTGCCGACCTCACAGGCGACGCCGCGGGCGTGTGTCGCGCCGGCCTCGGCGAGCAGTCCCGAGTCCTCCGCAGGCTGGTAGACGGGGTCGCCGAGCCCGCGCCGGTCCGCGAGCGCGTCGCGGGTGTCCGTCTCCGCGCCCGACTCCTGTGGCGGGTCGGTGTCGTTCGCGTCGGACACGGTTACTGTCCCTCGCCGATCTCGCTCGTCTCGGCGGCCAACCCCGCCAGCGCCGCAAACGCTGCCGGCGGGAGGTTCTCCGGACGCTGTGAGAGGGTGGCCTCCGCGGCGGCGTCGACGACCGCACTGGGGTTGGCAATTCCGGAGATGTGCGCCGTGTTGCGGACGGCGTTCCGGACGGTTTTCCGGCGCTGGGTGAACAACGCCTTCACGAATCGGAGGAAGAAGTCGTCGTCCGGCACCGTGTAGTCGGGGTCACGGGGGCGACACCTGACGACCGCGCTGTCGACCCGTGGCTGGGGGTCGAACGCCGTCCGGGGCACCCGTTCGGCGATCTCGGCGTCGGCGTAGTGAGCGGTGCTCACGGACAGCCGGCCGTAGTCGTCACTCGCGGCGTCTGCGACCATCCGGTCGGCGAACTCCGCTTGGAACATCAACACCAACGGTCGCCCCGTCGGGAGCAGTCGAAACGCCAGCTCCGAGGAGACGCCGTACGGCAGATTCGACACGCTGGCGGTGAACGCCGGCAGGTCGACCGTCATCGCGTCACCTTCGATCACGCGGAGCCGGTCGTCGGCGACGGCGTCCGCGAACTCCTCGCGGAGGAACCCCGCCAACTCGGGGTCCTTCTCGACGACGGTGACGCGGTCGGCGGTCGCGAGCAACCGGTCGGTCAGCGCGCCGGTGCCGCCGCCGATCTCCAACAGGTGGGTGATGTCAGTCCCGTCGGGGAGGAGTCCGGGCAGGCGGCCGAGCACGCGGTCGTCGACGAGGAAGTGCTGGTCCCGGTCCGGGTCGCCGCGCACTCCCGCACGCCGACGCAGGGCGTCGGGATCGCGGAACTCGCTCATAGCCGGCGTTCGCGGGCGGCCGGTGTAAACTCGTCTATTGCCTCACACGCTTTCGACGGTCGCCCCCTCGTCGCGCGCCGCAGTGACGATCACCTCGCCGTCGACGCCGGCGGCCGCGAGCGCTCGCTCGCCGGCCGCGCGTGCGTCGGCGGCGCGGTCCGTGTCGGTGACGGCGTACACCGCCGGCCCCCACGAGGACTGGCCGACCCCGGAGACGGCGGCGGCGTCGCCCAACTCGCTCACTACGTCGCCGACCGGCGGGCGGTACACCCCGCCCTGTTCGTCGGCGAACCAGCTCCCGTTCAGCCGGCCGAGTTCGCGGACGGCGGCGCCGAAGCGGTCGACCGCGCCGCCAGCGACCGCCGGGAGGAGTCGCCGCGCGAGCACGCCCGCAATCCGGTCGGCGACGGCTGGCTCCGCCGACTCCACCACCGACCGCATCGAGGCGTCCTCGCCGTCGCCGGACCGCCCCGGCTCGGCGTCCGGCAACACAATGAGGAACCGCCAGTCGTCCGGAACTGTGTGGTGGGCCGCGACGGGCGGGACGGTCCAACTGCCGTCCGCCGGGCGGTTTGCGGTGAACCGCTCGGTGGGGTGGCCGGCGTCGAGAACGAATCCGCCGCGTTCGAACGTCGCTACGCCGACACCCGAGCGGCCACCGCGTCCGAGTGCTGGCGCACGCTCCCGAACGCGTGGCTCACAATCGTACAACTGTGCGACCCCAGCGAGTACCGCCAGTGCGGTCTGGGTGCCGCTCCCGAGCCCGGCGTGGCGCGGCAACGACTCCTGGACTGTCACGCACACGTCCGGGACTGAGAGAAGATCACACACTGTCGTCGCGTACTCGTCTGCCGGTGTGTCGTCGGCTGCCGCGTCTGCCGCAGCAGTCGGCTCACTGGTGTCGCCGGCCGGCTCGACGGTGAGTCGGAGTCGTGGCTCTGCGACCGCGACCCCGCAGGCGCCGTACAGCCGTTCGTGTGCCAGACTCAGGTTGCCGAATCCGAAGTGGAGGCGGCCACCAGTGGTCACCCGCACAGCGTCCGCGGCTGGCGTCGATTCGTCGGTCACGGCGTGGTTCGGGTCTGCGTTCCCGTGTCGGTTTCGGCAGCGGCGACAACGAACCCGTTTCTCGCGGCGCCGTCCCGCCGCGAGGGTGAGGCTTTTCACCCCACGGGAACCAGTCGTGACACTGTGTACGACGCCGTAGTGCTCGACAACGACGGAGTGTTGGTGGGGCGGACGCGGTACGACGTGCTCCGGGAGGCGACGTGGGACGCCTTCGACTCGTTGTCCATCGACGACCCGGACCCCGACGACGTGGAGTCGATGGTGGTCGGCGTCTCGCCGGACGAACTCCGGACGGTCGCCGACCGCTACGGTGTCGCCGCGGAGGATCTGTGGGCCGCGCGCGACCTCCACGCCCACCGCCAGCAACGCCGCGAGATCGAGGCCGGCCGGAAGGATCTCTACCCGGACGTGTCGGTGTTGCGCGACATCGACGCGCCGCTGGGGATCGTCTCCTCGAACCAACAACAGACCGTCGACTACGTGCTCGACCACTACGGCGTCCGAGAGATGTTCGCCGCCGCGGTCGGCCGTAACCCGACCCCGGAGAGTCTCCGCCGGAAGAAACCCAACCCCTACTACATCGACCGCGTGCTCACAGATCTGGACGCGGAGACGGCGTTGTTCGTCGGCGACAACGAGTCCGACGTACGCGCCGCACACAACGCCGACATCGACTCCGCGTTCATCCGCCGCCCGCACCGCGAGGAGTTCGACCTCTCTGTCACTCCCACCTACGACGTCGCGGATCTCCACGATCTCGTCGCGATCTGTTGTTGAGGCTGGGTTCTCCGGCCGTCGGTACTGCTCACCCGAACTCGCCGAGCGTGTGTTGGTCGGCGACGAGCGCCTGCGCGTCGAACCCGCGAGTCGTCAGTTCGTTCGCCAGCGTCTCCGTCGACCCGTGGACGGTGTACACCTGCTCGGGGTCGACGGCCGCGACCAGTTCGACGAGTTCCGAGAAGTCACAGTGGTCCGACAACACGAACGTCTCGTCGTAGTTACCCCGGAAGCGGTAGCTGTCGTTGACTGCCCACCCGGAGAAGCCGGCCGCGACCGCGCCCGTCCGCTCACACAGTCGGTCGACCCAGTCGCGCCCGCTCAGTCCCGCCGGGAGGACGACCACGTCACCCGGCGCGATCTCGTCGAGATTGTCGTACTGCTCGGCCGGGAACGTCGCCTCCGTGTGGCGTTCGATCACGTCGTTCAGTTCTGCAATCGCGTCCGAGACGGTGACCCGACAGCCCGCCCGCTGGGCCAGCAGTTGGAGCGTCTGTGCCCGCCCGAGCGCGTAGCCGAACGCCAGAATCGGGGGTCGTGTGTCCGCGAAGAAGTCGACGACCTCGGACTCCAGTTGCGACTGTGGCGGGAACACGTACCCCGGCTCGCCGTACGTCGCCTCGACGATCAACACGTCCGCGTCTGGCGGGTCGAACCCGTCGAGGGAGAGCCGGTCCCGGGTCGTCACGTCACCCGT
>JAHENP010000036.1 GCA_018609965.1 Haloferacaceae archaeon | reverse complement strand
GGGTTCCGGACAGAACGTAACTCTGACTCCCAGTATGGGAGAGGAGTAACGGCGGCTTGGCCCTGCCAGGAGTCTGGTCATGCGACCAGGCTGCGAACCTGAAACTCCCACCCAAGCGGTGCCGTGCCGTGGGAATCCCACCCCTGAAGGGGTGGGAGGAGGTCAAGGCGATAGCTCCGGGAAGAACCGGCCGTGGAAGTCGAACGGGAGCGCGAGCGGGAGTTGGACCCGGGCCCGTTCCGTCAGTGTCTGGCCGTCGAGCACGAACAACCGCGAGACACCCCTGTCCGTGTCCAGTCCGACCGTCACCACGACACCGTCGTCTTCGGCGTCACTCCCCGACTGTCGGTCCCCACCGCCCCGCCCGCGCGGGACGAACACCGGCTCGGCGAAGTGGTCTGCGCCGTCCGCGAACGTCCGTGTCGCGCCGGTTTCGGTGTCGAGTTTCACCACACCGCCGGGCCACTCCGTGACGGGTTGGCTCGTCTCCTGTGCGTAGACGTAGCGGTGCCGGCGACACCACCGGGCCGGCGAGACGGTCGGCAGCGCCGTCCCGTCGTACAGCCGGCGACGGTCGACCGTCGCCGACCCCCGGTGGCCACCCAACTCGACCCGGAACCGGTCGATCCGGCCGCCGAGCACGTCCAACTCCCCGGCCCGCAGGAAGTCCAACGAGAGGGTGGCGACGGACTCGGCGTCCGGCACCGTCTCCACGTCGATCACGATCTCGTCGCCGTCTTCGTACGCGTTGGCGTGGTGGAAGCCGAAGAACGGTTCTGCTGTCGGCTCGGCGACCACCCGACCGCTGGCCCGTTCGACCACCCGGAACTGCGTTCCTCGCTCCGGTTGCCAGTCGAAATTGGAGACGAACGGCCCCTGCCGGCCGGGTTTGAGAAACCGCAACGGCTCCACCACGTACGGAAACTCCGTCAACACGACGTACCGTTCTGTCAGTGCGAAGCTGTGCATGTACGCCGGCGCGTCCGTCTCGACGCTCGCGACATGGCTGCGGTCGGTCGCCCCCGCCAGTTCGTACACGTGGTACTGGTGGTGTCGCCCGAAACTGGTGTCGAAGCCGACGAGTCGCCCCTCCGGGTCGCGTTGGAGGTGGGCACAGCTCAGCTGCCCGGTCGGCGCCGGCCCGTCGTAGGTCACGTCGCCGGTGGTCGCCAGCGTGTCCGGGTCGACCCGCACCTGGCGAGGCGTCTCCGTCACCGCGAGATAGTCGTCACCAACCCGTTCACACAGCACGTTCGTGTTGTCGTACGGGTCGTCGACGAGCATCCCCCACAGTCGTTCCCGGAGCGTGGTCTCCCCGGTGGCGAACCCGCCGGTGAACTCCCCCTCGCGGGCGGCCGCGAACGCGTCCGTCCGGAGGAACCGGTTCCGGAACGTCACCCGGTCGTTCGGTCCGTCGAGTCCGAACCGGGTCGGCATCGCCAACCCGTCGAACCAGTGATCGACGCTCGCGTCGCCAAACTCGAAGGCGCCCGGCCCGTTCCGCACCAACACCCCCGACAGCCACTCCGGGAGCGTCCCGGTGACCGACAACGACGCCGCTCGTTCTGCGTCGAGCGCGAGCGAGTGGAACCCCATGGCGCTGCTCACACCACCGTTCGGTGCCGGAGACGCCTCAACCCTCGGGCGACCCGCCGACACCCCAAGCCGTCCAGCCCGCGACCGTCGAACGACGACGCTTTGCCAGCGCCGATCCAACAACGCCGCGTGAGCGACGACAGTTCGACCGTCCCGGAGCGACCCCCCTCCGGCGGACTGGTGGCGGCACTCGACGTGCGACGCAACGCCGTCGTCGGCCTCGCGAGCGGGGTGGGACTCGCGGTCGCCGTCTACCTCGTCCGTGTGTTCGAACTGCTCGGGCCGGTCGGCGCCGGCCGGAGCTACCCGGTCGTCGGTCCGGCCGGTTGGTTCGCCGTCCTGGGGTTCGTGCTCGCGGTGACGACCGCACTGCTGGTCACGACACTGTTGACCGCACTGCGTGCCTACCGACTGGCGACGGCGGAGTAGCCGCCGCGTTCCGGCACGCTGAAAAGTCCCGCACGCCTCCGCCGACACAGATGACCGACGACCACTCCGAGCCGGAGTCGGAGCCCGAACGAGGCGAGGCCGCTCCCGACCTCGCGGAACTCGCCGAGGGGCTCGAAGAGCTCCGAGGGTCCGTCGAGCAACTGGACGACCGGACCGTCGAGAAGCCGGCGTTGGAGACGGAACTGAAACAGTACGTTCGCCAACAGACCAGCCGCCGGCGAGCCCGCGGCTGGGGGCCGTATCTCGTGTTGCTGTACGGGACGGTGATGGTCGTCGCCGCCTTCCGGTTCCTCCAGGGATGGTTCGCCATCGGCGCGATGCTGATCGCCTTCCTCTCGACGCTGGGGCTGTACACGTTGTTCGTGCTCGTCGGATTCGGGCTGAACGTCCTCGGCCTGCCGCGGCGTGCTGTCGACGCCGTCCGCCGCCGGAGGTGACCGTGTCTGTGTCCGTACCCACCGCGCCGTCTCTCGCCACACCAGCGCAGGTCGACCCCGCCGGAGTGGTTGCGTTCGCGGCTGCACTCGTCACTCAGTTGGCCGACGCCTGGTTTCTGATCTGTCTGTTGTCGCTGAGCTACTGGCTCGCGCCACGGGTCACAGCGGAGCCGCGAGCCGTCGCAGCAACACTGCTGGGGCTCGGATTCGCGGCGCTTGCGGCCTCGTTGGGCGCGAAGTCGGTGTTTACAGTGCCACGCCCGCCCGGCGCGACCGCCGCGACGCCGCCGGCGTTTCTCGTCTCCCCGCTGAGGGAACTGTTTCGCTCGGTTGCGACCAGTGACGGGTTCGGACTCCCGTCTGGGCACGCGACGGCCGCGGCGGCGATGTACGGCGGCTTCGCGGTGTTTCTCGATGTCGGAACCCGGCGGGGTCGGTGGCTCGCCGCCGGGAGTGTCGTTGTCTTGGTCGCCGGCACACGAGTCGTGTTGGGGCTCCACACCGTCTGGCAGGTCGTTGTTGGCGCCGTATTCGGCGGCGTGTTGTTGTGGGCCGCGACACGGGCCGCGCGGCCGGGGTCGCGTCTCCGCCCGGATCGATTGTTCACCGGGGCCACCGTCGTCAGCCTTGTGGCGCTCGTGGTGACGACCAGTCGTGGACACGGGGAGGCGGCGGCTGTCACTGCTGTCGCCGTTGGCGGTGGCCTCGCCGGCGCTCTGGTCTGGCGACTCCACGGTCGTGACGACACCCCCGTCGGTGGCGTCGGGGCGGTCGTCGGGCTCGGCTTTACCGCTGTTCCGTTCGGTCTCGCCGGTGTCGTCGCCAAGAACGGCCTGCCGGCCGCTTTCCCCGACACGCTCGGAGTCCGTGTCGCCGCCGCGACTCTGGGTGCTGCCGTCGCCATCGCGTTCGTGTTACTGTGGCCGACACTGGTCGGTCGTCTCCGCCGGCTCAGTTCGAGAGAGTAGTCGAGCCGACGCGACTCACCCAGGAGCGTCCTGATACAACGCCAGTCCGCTGTTGACGACGTACGCGACGACGACGATCAGCGTGAAATGAGTGGCCGTCACCATCGCCGACCCCCGACGATCCAGTTCGTACGCGTACGTCACCGCCAGAAAGTCGAGTGTCAACGCGAGCACTACCGTCACCAGCGTCGGCAGCACACTCGACGCCAGCCCGGCCACCGCCATCACGACGCCCGGGAGCACTGCACGCCCGAGTTGGCTCTCGCCGGTCACGTAGTAGGCGGCCGTGTTGGCCAACAACGTCGACAGCGTCGCCAACAGAAACGCGCCGCCGGCGATCTGGACACCAGACACCTGCAGTGTGAACACGTCTGCCCGCACACACCCCAGCGTGGTCAGTTACTCGGTGTGTCGTCGTCACCTGCCGTTGGGCAGGCTGTCGACGGCACACGCTCCCGCGCCGAACCGTCGGCAATTATACGCTCGCGACACCTACTGGGTCCCGATGCCGATGAAAGGGAGCGGGACGGCGCGGCTCCGGGAGATCGACAGCCACGACGCGGGCGTGGGGTGGCTGGCGTACCCGGACGAACAGATGCAACGGGCCAGCCACGCGGTCGTCCACGACGGCGAGGTGTGGGTGCTCGACCCGGTGGACGCGCCCGGCGTCGACGACATACTGGCGGAACTGGACGGCGACGTTGCCGGGGTCGTCACCTGTCTCGACAGACACAAACGCGGCGGCGCGGCGGTCGCTCGCCGGCACGACGTGCCCGTCTACGTCCCAGACTGGATGACGGGCGTCGAGTCGGACATAGACGCGCCCGTCGAGCGGTTCGGCCCGACGCTCACGGAAGGTGTCCGAACGATCACTGTCCGGGACTCCTCGTTGCCGCCGTGGCAGGAGGCGGCGTTGTTGTTCGAGTCCTCGGGGACACTGTACGTCCCGGAGGCGCTCGGCAACGCCGAGTACATGGTGACCGGCGAGGAACGGATTGGCGTCCACCCGATGCTCCGGCTGGTGCCGCCGCGGTCGGCGCTGTCCGGGCTCGACCCCGACCGTGTCGTCGTCGGCCACGGCCCCGGGGTTCAGGACGGCGCCGCCCGGGCCGTTGCGGACGCACTCGACAGCGCCCGCGGCAACACGTTGTCGTTGTACGGGGAGGCCGCCAAGTCGTTCCTCGGCTGACCGACCGCTCAGTCGGCGAGGAACCGCCGCAACCGGCACGGGTTTCCGTCGCCGTCCCGGTGTGTGCGTGTGGTCACCATCACCCGTGGACTGCTGTCGGTGCTCCGCGAACGGGCGGCCGACCGCGACCCCGACGCCGTCAACGTCGCCTTAGACACGAGCCCGGCGGGCGATCTCGACTGGCCCGGGGACCGCGACGCCACGTCGGGCGACGACACGGGCGACGGTGAGACAGACAACGCCGGCACGCTCGGCGGTGTCGCGGACAACAGTGACACACTCGACGGTGGGGACACGGACCGTCTCGATTCGACGACACCGGTGCTCACCCACTTCTACCTCCCGGAGGCGGCGGCGTCCGTCTCCGCCGTCTTCGGGATGGATCTGGGCCGGCCCAGCGGCGCCGCTCGGTTCCTCTCACACCCCACTGGCCGCCGGGGAATCACCGAGGCGGACGACCTCGCGGCCGCCGTCTTCGTCGCCACCCCACCATACGAGGAGAACGATGTCGAGGTGTACGACCGCCGCGGCCGCCGCCAGTCGCTCCGGATCGTCGACGCCGTCCCACCCGAAGAATCGCTCGCCGACCCGTTGGGTGAGCCGACCGACGATCACCCCGCGGAACACGACTGACCGTGCCGGTCGACGGTGACTCGGAACGTTGAAGTGTTTAGGCTTGCCTAAACCGGAGTATGCCGACCCACACGGAGAGACAGGAACAGACGGACGCGGAACAGACGGACGCGCCGAGGCTGACGGCCTGTACCGCCGGTCCCGACCGCACCGTCCTGTTGGAGTCCGACAACACCGACGGGTGGATCGCCTCCGATCTCACCGTCGACGCCGAGGAGTTCCGCTGAGCCCGCGCGAGCGGTACCGGGGGGGTCGACCCGGCTCAGAACACGTCGTCGGCGTCGATCGTTCCGTCCGTCTCCGGTCCACGAACCGTCACCTCCTCACCCAACCGTAGCTGCTCGTCGGTCCGGACGCGTCTCGTCTCCGTCCCGTCGTCGAGCACCACGGGATCGCCCGCCTGGACCACCGTCCCGGTGAACTCACACACGCCGTCCGTCTCGTCACCCGCTGTCGCCGCGACGGCCGCCTCCGTCGTGGCGCCGTCGTCACCGAACGCGCCGAGCCCGCCTTGATCACCGTCTGACTCCGTCTCCGGTGTCGTGTCACCCAACACGGTGACCGTCGACTGCCAGCCCGCAGACGCCTCCAGGTCGTCCTGCCACCCGTCCTGGATCTCCACGTCCGTACAGGCGATCTCGTCGGCGAGGTCGATCGACATGTCGGCTTTGTCACCCCACAGCGCGACCCGGATCTCCCCGGTGTCGTCTTTCAGCCGGACGTTCCGAACCTGGCCCTCACTCCCGTCGTCGCGGTCGAACGTCCGTTTCTCGCTGGTCTCGATCACGCCGCCCGCGATGTCTGCCGTCTCGTCTAGCGCCAACTCGCCGATCGGCTTCGTCTCCGGCTCGTAGCTCACGTCCTCGTCGACGACCTCGATGGCGCCACGCGAGCCGACGTGTAGCTCCAGATCGCCGTCGCGTTCGCGGACGTAGCCGTCGACGATCTCGACGGTCTCACCCGGCGTGAGTTCCTCGGCGCGTGGCGCGCGTTCGTCCCACAGCGTCACCCGGACGCGCCCGGTTTCGTCGCCCACCGAGAGGTTGGCGACGCGGCCCTCGCTCCCGTCGTCGCGGTCGAACGTCCGCACGTCGTCCGTGTCGAGCAACTCCCCGACCAAGGTCACGTCCGACACCCCCATCGTCAGATCCTCGACGCGGTACTCGTCGACGATCTCCACGTCTACGTCACCCTCCGGGTTCGCGTCCACGTCGTCGACGGACACCTCCAACCCGTTGTAGCCGTTCTTCGGGCGGCCGGCCACGTCGATCACGTCCCCGACCTGGAGGTTCTTCTTGGCATCCTCGGCCATCCGGTCCCACATCGTGATGGTGATCCGGCCGGACTCGTCGGCCACCTCGACGTTGAGCACTTTCCCGTCCTCGCGGTCTTCCTCGTCGCGCTCGAACGTCCGCACCTCGTCGACCCCGGTCACCTTCGCGAGGAACGTCACGTCGTCGTGGCCCGGCTCCACGTCGGCGATACAGTCGACCTCCTGGTCGTCGTACTCGTGTGCGACTAGCATCGCGGCCGTCTCCTCGTCGGCGAGCCCCCCCATCTGCTCGACTTTCGACTCGACGGCGTCGGTAAACTCCTCCAACGACAACTCCGCGTCCAGATCCTCGTAGACGTCCTCGATCACACCCATCTGTTCGTCGTGTCTCTGGTGGACGGCTCCGTTAAGGGTTGCCGTTCGGTTGTGAACCGGTTGTTCGCGGCCGCCCCGGCGGTTCGACGCGGCGTGTGGCGTGGCGCTCTCACGGGCCGTCTGGGTCGGCACCCTACTTGAACCTACGCCGCAGGAGGGAGAGCAGACGAACTAGTTCACAGCGTCGTCTCGGCGACGGTCTTCGCTTCACCGTCGCCGACGTGTCGCACCTCGACGCCCGCCGGCAGGCCACCGGCCGTCTCCACGCGCGCGGCGTAGCTTCGGTAGACGAGTTGTTGGGTGCAGACGGCCTGCGTCTCGACCGTGCCG
The DNA here is from genome assembly GCA_018609965.1 of Haloferacaceae archaeon. Lineage (GTDB taxonomy): Archaea > Halobacteriota > Halobacteria > Halobacteriales > Haloferacaceae > JAHENP01. The sequence goes on along the minus strand of JAHENP010000036.1, from coordinate 3,425 downwards.
ACGGTGACGACGAGCCGGTCACCCGCCAGCCGCGTCGACCCAACCTCCGGCTGTGAACACCCCGTCGACCCCTCGATACACCCTCTGACGACGACCACCCCGCCGTCGGTCTGGACGGACGCCCCGGTCTCGGCGGACGCGCAGTCACCCGTCCGCTCCAACGTCACCTGGCCGACGGCGCCCGCGTCCGGCGTGGATGTCGGTGAACGCGTCGGGGAGTCGGTCGGTGTGGGCGAGTCGGTCGGCGTCGGCGAGGATGACGACTCGTCGTCCGCCGCCGCGTCACCACCACCACTGCTCGTACACCCAGCGGTCGCAGTCGCCGCGACCGCAGCGAGGAGCGTGCGTCGTCTCACGTTCCATGTGTTCGCGCCAGAAACTCATATACCGAACGGTGGGACAAACAGGCACTTGACTGTCTCCGCCCGGCGGATCGTAACTGTCTTACGTGACTCGGGTGTACTTTGAATTGAGTCCTGATAGGGTAGTGGACTATCCTCTTGGCTTGCGGAGCCAGGGACCGGCGTTCAAATCGCCGTCAGGACGTTTCTGTCGACACGAACCGCCGAGTGACACGTTGAACCCTCACAGACGAACGAATCGACAAGAGTAGACAGCGTGGTGTGGAGAAAGACACCCGTCACCGGACCGCGACGCGATCCGGTTAGCAGCCAGACCCCGCCGGGATCTGGCAGCATCGACGTTTTCGAGTGGGCACACCGCGCGCCCACCCGAGGAGTGAAAACGGTCGTTGTACCGGTTCAGCTACAATTCGGGCGCTGATGCCTCGTGCTTGAGGAGCCGTTCGAGAGAGCGTCGCTGTCTCGTGATCACGAAACTCTTCGATTTTCCGACGACCCTACCCCCAAACAGCGAACCGCGTCAGCGGTGAGCGAGTCGGGTGGAGAGGAGATCACTCGATGTGGCCTTCCTGTCGCAGCTGCTCGGCGTCCTGGTCGGAGTAACGCCACTCGATGTCGGCCTTCTCGTCTTGCCAGTCCCACGGCTCGGCCAGCACCACGTCACCCTCTTCGATCCAGACGCGGTACTTCATGCGGCCGGGGATGCGTCCGAGACGTTCCGTCCCGTCCTGACACCGGAGCTGGACGTGGTTCCCGCCGTCGTGGCGGGTGACGACGGCGAACTGCTCGTCGTCGTTCGGCATGCGGAGGTTCTTCCGCCCTGAGTTGTCTGACACTACCGGTTACACACGCTGTGGTCGGATAAGCCTCGCGACAGTCGTGGTAACACGGTGCGCGGGCTGGTGAGCGCTCTACCGCGGCTCGACCCGCATCGGCATCGGGTGGTCGGGGTGCATCGTGATCGACCCGCGGAGATCCATCTCCGGCCCCTCGTAGTCGAGTTCGTACTGGCTCCCGACGGTGGCGACGATCAGCTTCGCCTCCAACAGGGAGAGCTGTTTGCCAATACAGTGGCGCGGTCCGGCGCCGAACGGGAAGTAGGAGAACCGTGGCCGGCTCCGGCGTCGCTCCGCGCTCCACCGGTCGGGGTCGAACTGCTCTGGGTCGTCGTACCACCGACTCGACCGGTGGATCGCCCACTGTGGAAGCAGGATGACCGACCCCGACGGGATGCGGTAGCCCGCGATCCGCACGTCCGTCTTCGGCTCCCGGAAGAGGGTGTAGACGGGCGGGTAGAGCCGCATCGCCTCCGAGAGCACGTTGTCGAGGTAGTCCAACTGCTGGGCGTCCGCGGCCGTCGGCGTACCGTCGATCGCGTCGATCTCGGCGTGGACACGGTCGCGCACCTCCGGGTGTTTCGACAACAGGTAGTAGGTGTAGGTGAGTGTGAGCGCGGTCGTGTCGTGGCCCGCCAACAGGATCGTCATCAGTTCGTCCCGGAGCTGGCGGTCGGTCTGCTCGCCGCGGTCGCGGGCCCGCAGGAGGATCGACAACAGATCCATCGGCAGCTCCTGGCCGGTCGCGTCGCCGGCGGGGTCCGGGTGGCTCGGGTCGGCGGCCGTCCCGCGGCGGTCCGCGAGGATGTCGTCCAACACGGACTCCAACTCGGCGACGGCGGCGTCGAACTGCCGGTTCTCCGCGGTGGGTGCCCAGTCGGGGATAATCGCTCGCACTGGGCTGGGTTCGAACCGTTGGCCCACCGGTTCGAGGTTCTCCTGAACCCGGCGGACGGTCGCGGCGTCGATGTCGCTCCCGAACATCGCCGAGACGATGATCCGGACCGTGAGCCGGGCCATCTGGAGGTGGATGTCCACCTGCCCGCCCGCGGTCCAGTCGTCGACCGCGTCGGTCGCGTGGTCGACCATCACGTCGTCGAGCCCGGCGACCCGCCTGGCGTGGAACGCGGGGTTGGCCAACTCGCGTTGCCCCTCCCAGGTGTCCCGGTCTGACAGGAGGAGGCCGTCACCCAACAGGTCGTCCATCGCGGAGTCCAGATCCGGCTTGCGGAACTTCGCCCACTCGGAGACGAGCAGTCGTTCCACGTCGCGGGGGTTGGTCAGCATGTACGTCTGCCGTGGCCCCAAGTCCAGCCGGACCACGTCGCCGTATGCGTCCTCACACGCCGTCATGAACTGGAACGGGTCGCTGGCGAACTTGCGACCGTTGCCGAGGACGGGGATTCCGTTCGGGCCCGGCGGGGTCGTACTCATACTCGATCACTGGGGCCGAACGAGCAAAAACCCGCCGACGTGCGACGAACGGCTCGACGACCGGCGGCACGCGGACGCTCTGTGTGACGGCGCTCCGTGACATCCCGACTCTCCGCGGCACATCGACTTTCCGCGGCACACCGACTCTCCGCGGCCGCGTCACTGCCGTCTGTGTTCGGCCAACGCCGTCGACAGGTCGAGTTCGCCCAGTGCGACACGGCGGGCCAGCTCCGTGTCGAGCGTGCGGTCGCCGTCAGACACCTCCCGGGAACGGTTCTTGATGCGTTGGATCTCCCCAGCGGTCGGCTCCAGATCGCGGGTCTCCACCGACTCGCCGTCCATCCGCGCAATGTTGACCGCCGCGAGCACGTCCGCCAGCCCGCGGCCGGTCGCCCCCCGACCCAGTGACGGTGTCGTGCCTGTCTCGTCGACCAACTCGACGGCGACAGCCTCCAGCTCCTCGACCAGCCGGGCGCCGTGGAGGCGGGCGCCGTCGCCGATCCGGACGAGCGCGTCCGGCTCGTCGGCGACCGCCTCGCGGATCGTCTCCGCGGCCGCAGACACCGGCACGTGGTGTGCGGTCACGACCGTCTCCCCCGAGAGGACGGCGATCCCTGGCCGTTCACCCGGGTCGACGCCGACGACCGTCCGACCGTCGTCGGCACGGAGGATGCCAAGCGCCTCGTCGACACCTGCGGTCACGTCGTCTGCGGTGGTGGTGACGTGGTCGACGCCGGGTGGCGAAGCGACCTTGTCCTCGGCGGCCGACACCACCACCTCCGTCCGCTCGGGG